>JAESTB010000012.1 GCA_016763815.1 Arenicella sp. | reverse complement strand
GACCGACTTAGTCGCCTACGAACAATCAATTGACCATTTATTGCTCAAGCTGCCGAATGTAACCACCTTGTTACCCGCTCACAACACACCATTAGTAAGCGCGGAACTATTGCCAAGATTAAGGCATGCTTTTAGCAAGGTAATTAGCGGCAGCGCAAAACGACAGGAATCTTTCGACGACACGATGATTTACTCGATCGATGGTGAATCCGCATTTTCGTTTTTGCTGCGAGACAACCCTTTTACCTATCAGTGAGAAAAGCAACATGACCGAAGCTTCGCAGTTTTGCTCAGTAGATCAACTTGAGTCGCATATTAAACTAGGAGAGGTTAAGGTGCTCGACTGCTCTTGGTACTTGCCATCACAGTCCATCAATGCCGAAAACCAATTCAAGCAGCAACATATTCCAGGCGCACAATTCTTTCATATTGATCTAATCTGTGAGCAAAACTCTAAGCTGCCACATATGCTCCCAAATGCTGACGACTTCTCGCAAGCGGTAGGAAAGTTAGGCATATCCAATGACTCTCATATCGTAGTGTACGACAGCTCAGGGTTGTTTTCAGCCGCCAGAGTTTGGTGGACTTTCAAAGTGTTCGGCCATCAGAACGTTCAGGTTCTCGACGGCGGGTTACCGGCATGGAGCGCGCTGGGTAGGGTATTAGAGAGTAAAACAAGGCCGGTCATTGAAACCGACTACGTTGCCACGCTAAACAGCGAGTTTGTCATCAACAAACATGAGCTAATAGAAAACATCTCGAGTAAACGATATCGGGTACTTGATGCTAGGTCTATAGAACGTTTTTGGGGGCAAGCTCCGGAACCTCGTGCTGGATTGCCCTCAGGGCATATGCCTGAATCAATTTGCATGAGCTTTGCTAGTTTAATCGAGAACGGCCGATTAAAGTCACGCCAGCAACTACAAGTTTTATTTGATCAAGCCGGCATCAACAGGTCTACCGAAATCGTAACATCGTGCGGTTCAGGCGTGACCGCAGCGATCATCACCTTGGCACTTGTTGAGTGCGACTATGGCATTAATCGTCTGTATGACGGCTCGTGGTCAGAATGGGCCTCGGCTGATGACACAGTGATATTGAATCGATCTCTTTAAAACCAATAATTTAATTTTCTAATCATTCACTATACTTGCGAATTACAGCAACTTTATCGCCCTCCAACTCTAACACCTCAATAGTGTCATAGCGTTGCTCGATTAATGCTCCGGTTTGCGGATGAACACCGACTGAAACAGTCGTATATTTGATAACCACCACATTAAAGCCGTGCGTAATGTTATTGAGGGTCGCACCATATTCAGTGTGTGATCCTAGGTAGTACATCATGCCTTTAAGTAAGCTCTTTTTCCCATCAGCGGAGCGAGTTGCATCCGGGTCATAAGGTAGATGTTGGTGCCCAACGTCATCGACTAGAAAGGCTAGGTAGCGCTCGATGTCCTCCTCGGTCGCTTGTGGCTGTTGGGTTTTGGCCCACATAGCGAAATATTCTTTGGCCAACGCTTCTTTATCTGACGAGTTCTCGTCGCTCGCTCCCGCAGAGAGGCCTAACGTGATGCTAAGTAGCACCACCAAGATCGCATATCTCATCCTAGCCCGTATGAAAGCGTATACTGATGACCACCATCAGCTTGGATAATTTCCATCGAGCCCGAAATATTTTCTAGCGCACCACTACCTGAGCCTTGAAGAATTTTAACCTCTAATGTTTGAATCTCAGCTGACATAAAGCCGTTGTGCACCAAGGTAAACGAACCCACCTTTCCGTCGAGGCTACCCTCAAACTCTTCGATTGCGAGATAAAGAGCCGTACCGCTTTCAGTTTGCTTACTCAGCATTTGACCAGTACCACTGCCGCTCAAACCACCAGAGTACTGCTTTTTAATTAGCATACGCCCTACAGGAGCATCACTGTCTTTTTGTGGCTCCATAGCCACATCGAAGCTTCCTTTAACTGACATTTCTTGGCTTGGCATAATAGCTCCTATTTTATTGTCTAAATTCCCCAAAGCTTAGCTTTCGTCAGCATCAGCTTAAAGTTAACCGACCGGAATCAACAATCATACAAACCCAGACGATCTAAAGCGGGCTGTGGAATAACGTAATTAGATAAAACCCACTGTAGATTACTCTCGGTAAATCCGAGAAGCTCTCGTTGAAGCATTAGCTCCCATACGTTATTAGTAATTTCTAAAATGCTAGATATTTCTAGAGTATTTGATACGTCTAAGTTCGAATCGGATCCTTGATTCTTTTGGTAACACATTAAAGAAAGTCTTAACTTTCTTCCCGCTCTGCCAAGTGAGGAAGCTTGTTCTTTTACTACTTCAAGCTCTATCGCGCGATACTGAGACGAGCTATTTCTTTGTAAACCAAATTTTTGCATTCGCGCCAATTTGTAAATGGACAACAGAAAAATCTGCTGTCCACTATTACAGACTAGGTCAGGCTATAACGGAACAACTTTGTTCGCGCAAGGGCCTTTTTGGCCTTCGCCAACTTCAAATTCAACCGCTTGGCCGTCATCTAAAGTTGCGTAACCGCCGCCACTTTGGATTTCAGAATGATGGACAAAAAGGTCTTTGCCGCCATCTTCTGGTGTAATAAAACCGAAACCTTTATCTGCATTAAACCACTTAACTGTGCCTTTACTCATTTTCTTTACTCGTTTTGTCGGTGAAAAAATTAAACAATATCTAAGTTCACCAGTTTAGATATATAAAAATCTAACTTAATCGTTTTTTTGCTAAGATCAATTAAGCGATAGAACTGTACCATACCTGTCTTATGTACATGAAAACAATAACTAAATGCGCATTAACATACAATTTTTTGCTAAATAAAGGCAAAATACTTGTCTAACAAAGCATTTCTCTGTTTTCCAACGATATTTGCAACAAAATGTTAGTCGAGCGAACTTCGACGAACAACCTTGACGACAGTGAATATTCACTGCTGCGAGTAACACCACCTATCGATTTATGACTAACTCCACGCGTAATATCAACAACAAAAATCTTCATCTGTCGGCTTACTTTTAGTTGAGCTCTTCGATAAAGTAAAATCTGGCCATGTAATCGTCGCTTGATAGTCGCACAAGCGAATCGAATTTATGAACCTCACATACCTACCATTGATCGATAATGCCTTTGAGGTGAATGAGACCAAAAAGCAGGCATATAAGCGAACTATAAATCCAGAAACTGACACTGTTCTGGGTCACTTGAGGATGACTTGATATAAATGGCGCAAACAATCCAACAGCACCGCGCAACAAATAGACTAAGGTAATCAACACAAGAACCGGTTTAAGTAATGGAAGCCCGACAAAAATACCCGCTCCGGACCATGCGTACGCGCCGAAAATGGCAAGTACAATTGAGACACAAAGGGTGATTATTATTGGTTGTAATAGACCCTGCTCGGCCATGGCCGCCATCTCTTCACCTGCACCAAAGAACCGATACCACGATGCACCACCAACGATAATGGCCAGATGCATTGCCGATGCAAAAAAACTAAGCGCACCCGCGACCTTAAGATAGTCGATATTCACCGTTCAATGACGACGTCAATAATCAAAAAACGCTCCCTTGCTCTAACTCTGTACATTACCTTATATGCGCAAGAATGCCATCCAGTGTATCTAGACTTGAATATTCAATCACTATTTTCCCTCTGCCATTATTATCCTGCACAGATACTTTAGTGCCAAGTTTCTCTGCCAAAGTTTCTTCTAAGTTTCTAATATCAGCACTTTTTACAGGCTCTGAAGCATTCTTTTTTGGGCTCGCATAGGCACGCACTAGCGCTTCAGTTTGTCTTACCGACAACTTTTTAGCGTAGACTTCGACGGCAACCGTATCTTGGTATTCTAATTCAAGCCCTAATATTGCTCTCGCGTGGCCCATTTCGATTTTGCCTTGCTCTAATAACTGTTTCGCGCCAGAGCTTAGGCTCAGCAGACGAAGTAGGTTGGTTACCGCTGTTCTTGAGCGCCCGACGCTTCTTGCCATCTCTTCGTGGGTTAGACCAAATTCGTCCATTAAACGCTTTAAGCCAGCCGCTTCTTCTACGGGGTTTAAGTTTTCACGTTGAATGTTTTCAATCAACGCTACAGCCAAGGTGGCTTCGTCAGGGATATTTCTAACCAGCACAGGCACTTCGTGTAACTGAGCAATTTGTGCCGCTCGCCAACGTCGCTCACCGGCGATAATTTCGTATTTTTCGCCAGCTATAGGACGCACTAGAATGGGCTGAATAATGCCTTGCGAGCGAATAGACGCGGCTAGCTCCTCTAATGATGCTTGATCCATGTTGGTCCTTGGTTGATATTCGCCAGGCTGTATTTTTTCAATCGGAAGCGAGTTAGGTAGCGCCTCTTTGGGCGTCGTTTCTGAGCTTGCTTGTGACTCAGCTACACTGCTACCGAGTAAGGCTTCTAAACCGCGACCTAAACGTTTTTTCTTTTTCGTGCTCATAACTATTTAACTCTGTGCTGTTAGATTAGCTCTAAACTCATTATAAAATCTAGGATCATTACAAGCTCTAGGCCGTCGCTGAAGTTGCTTTATCGGCTTTTCGCTCTGCGATTGCCAATATTTCGTCGGCCAGATTTAGGTAGGCCTTAGCTCCTTTAGAGCTTGGCGCATAAGTGATAGCCGACTCACCATAGCTGGGTGCTTCCGCCAAACGAACATTACGCGGGATCACGGTTTGGTACACCTTGTCTCCAAAGTGATTTTGCAATTGCTTACTTACTTCACCTGAAAGGCCATTACGCTTGTCGAACATGGTTCGAAGCAAACCTTCAATCTTGAGCGACGGATTAAGCGTTTCTCGAATAGCTCGAATAGTTGAAACCAAAGCGCTCAAACCTTCTAACGCGAAGTATTCGCACTGCATCGGGATCATGACTGAGTTTGATGCCACTAAAGCGTTTACAGTAAGCACATTGAGTGCTGGCGGGCAATCGATGAAAATATAGTCATAATCATCTTGGACTGCGACGAGTGCTTTCTTCAAGCGAAGCTCTCGGCCAATCTCATTTAATAGCTCAACTTGCGCTCCGGCCAAATCACCATTAGCCGTCATAACATCAACGCCACTTTCTGTTTTTACGATGGCCTCTTTGGCACTCGTTTCATTTAACAACACATCATAGATAGTCTCGTCTAATTCGTCAGTATCAATACCTAAACCAACGCTGGCGTTACCTTGTGGGTCCATATCCAGCAGCAATATTCGCTTTTTCCGTAAAACAAGTGCCACCGATAAATTAATACTACTCGTGGTTTTTCCAACGCCACCCTTCTGGTTTGTTACTGAAATTACTTTGGCCATAGTATTTGTCGTGGCGAGCGTTTAGCCGCCGAGCTTTGTTTTTGTTTGTATTATTGAATCTCTTTTACTTGGGCGCATCTATAACAACAAGGTTGCGCTGTGCATCAAGTTCTGGAACCTTAAGTGCAAAGGTATCAAATTTCAGGTTCATCTTCTTGAGAACTTTCAATTCTTCCTTTGGAACTAAGCCCTTCATGGCTAGCCAACGACCGTTAGGAGCTATCGTCTGCTTTGAGCCGTTGACGAAATCCTCAATACTCGAGAACGCTCGAGAGGTAACCATGGAAAACTTTTCTTTGGGTTCAAATTCTTCGATGCGTACGTTTTCAACTTTGAAATTCTTCAACCGTAGCTTGTTTGCAGCGTACATTTGAAATTGCGCTTTCTTGTTTCTTGATTCGACCGAGGTGACTTGTAGTGCAGGTGATAAAATAGCCAGAATCATACCCGGCAGACCTGCGCCACTGCCAACATCCAACAGGCTCGCGCCTTTCATGTATGGCTTAATACTAGCACTGTCGAAAATATGAATGCTAAGCATCTCTTCCAAATCATCTACGGAGGTTAGATTGTGAGTTTTATTCCACTCAGCGAGTAACTCCATATAAGCTACTAGTTTTTCAATCGCCTCATCACCGTAAGACACATCGAGTGAGTCCATTCCTTGCTTTATGCGCTCGGCCAGCATTTTCTGAGTCGCGGTACTTGTATCATTCATTGCGATGCCATGTGTTTTACGCCGGGTTTTAGCCGCAGGCATATGTGTAACTCGGTCGATGATTATAAGGGATGCGGGTTACTAAGCGAAACCTTAAACGAACGGCTTTTAAAAAGGCCATTAGTTCGCCATTTTTTACTAATGGCGATAATTGGGTCTACTTTGTTGACTATGCCGCTTTGCCTCGCTTTTTTAAATACACAAGCAACAAGGACACGGCGGCTGGAGTGATGCCAGATATTCTCGACGCTTGACCAATGGTTGTTGGCTTATGTTCATTTAGCTTTTGTACCACTTCATTCGAAAGGCCTTTGACTAATGAATAGTCCATAGTAACGCTAAGGGCGCTTGTCTCATTACTCTTTTGTTTTTCAACTTCAGCATACTGGCGTTCTATATAGCCGTGATACTTAGCTTGAATCTCGAGCTGTTCGGCCACTTTCGGATCGCTCACCGCTTCACCTGCGCCAGGTAAGGTCATCAAACGCTGATACGTAACTTCTGGGCGGCGCAATAATTGCATCAAATTAGCTTCTTTCTTTAGCGTATCACCAATAATGTCTCGGGCAATTTCATCTGAAACCGTCTCTGGGCGAACCCAAGTGCTATTCATTCTTTGTTTTTCACGATCAATCGATTCGCGCTTCTGACAAAAAGCGGCCCAACGAACATCGCCGACTAAACCGAGGTCTCGGGCTTTCTCAGTCAAATGTAGATCTGCATTATCTTCTCTCAATATAAGTCGGTACTCCGCTCTTGAGGTAAACATGCGGTAGGGTTCTTTGGTGCCCATAGTGATTAAATCATCGACCAACACGCCAATATACGCTTGATCTCGTGTTGGGTACCAACCTTCTTGGTCTCGCGATTGACGCGCTGCGTTTAAGCCCGCCAATAAACCTTGTCCACCGGCCTCCTCATAGCCGGTTGTGCCATTTATTTGGCCCGCGAAAAACAAGCCGTCTACGTATTTTGTTTCAAGCGTAGGTTTTAAACCTCGCGGGTCGAAGAAATCATATTCGATCGCATAGCCTGGTCGTACAATTTGAGCGTTTTCAAAGCCCACGATCGAACGTATAAAACTGAACTGAACATCATATGGTAACGAGGTGGAAATACCATTCGGATACACCTCATGGGTTTTTAAACCTTCGGGCTCGACAAAGATTTGATGAGAATCTTTATCAGCGAAGCGTACGATTTTATCCTCGATCGACGGGCAATAACGTGGCCCAACGCCTTCGATCACCCCTGCGTATAAAGGTGACCGGTCTAAACCAGTGCGAATAATATCGTGAGTTGTTTTGTTAGTGTGCGTTATATAACAGTTAACTTGTTGCGGGTGTTGTGACACATCACCTAGAAACGAAAACACAGGGCAGGGTGTATCACCGGGTTGCTCCTCTAGTTTTGAAAAATCAATAGTTCGGGCATCTAGTCTAGCTGGCGTGCCTGTTTTCAAGCGACCAAAGGTAAACGGCATTTCACGCAAGCGCGCCGCCAAGGCGTTAGACGGAGGGTCGCCAGCACGGCCACCTTGAAAATTCTCCATACCAATATGAATAATCCCACCCAAAAAAGTGCCGGTGGTTAATACCACTGTCTTGGCTTTGAACTTCAACCCCATTTGCGTAACCACGCCAGTAACTCGACCGTTTTCAATAATTAGGTCGTCAGCCGATTGCTGAAATAATGATAGGTTTTCTTGGTTTCCGACAACTTCACGTACCGCAGCCTTATACAAAACACGGTCGGCCTGCGCTCGCGTTGCTCTCACGGCGGGGCCTTTTCGAGCATTTAAGGTGCGAAATTGAATACCGCCTCTATCAGCGGCTTCAGCCATCACGCCCCCCATTGCATCGATCTCTTTAACGATGTGACCTTTGCCGATACCGCCTATTGCAGGGTTGCATGACATCTGGCCAATTGTTTCAATATTATGGGTAAGCAACAGTGTACGCGCACCAGTGCGTGCTGAAGCAAGCGCCGCTTCGGTGCCTGCGTGGCCACCGCCAATTACAATAACGTCAAAAGATTCCGAGTGAAACATACTAGTTAAAACCTACTTACACCGAATTATTTACACCGACCAATGAGCTGTGCCGATTCTATATTATGATGATTTTAACGCTTTGCTAAGCTAGTGACTAATTGTAATGGTAAGTTTTTATGACTTAATCTTGCCTTAAATCCCTTAGTACTGCCTGGGTTCGGTCTTCAGGGCTGGAGAAAAGTTGATTTTGTAGGGCACTTAAGCGTGTTTGATAAGCACTTGTTCCCGGCTCCAAACCTATCTGGCTTAGACTGTTTTTTTTGCTTTGATAGCGCAGGTAAGTACTATCGAACTGGCGCTGTTGCTGACGTCTGGCGAGAATAGAGTCTATTTGTTGTTGCTCTACTCCTTGTAATCGAAGCGTCTCATAAATTTCCGCATCACCTTTGTCTGAGGCTATCTCAGCCTCTATATTCTGCTGATATTCACGGTTGTCTCTGGTTTCTGCAAAACTTGCCGAAACATCGCTTGGTAACCGCGACTCCAGATCAAGCAGACTCTCTCGTTTTTGCTCATCAGTCGTGTCTTGGTCAGCCATTAACTCAAGGCTTGATAAGGTGTGGTTGGCATAAGTGTCTTCTAATCCAAACAGTGCTTGATCTTGTGTTGGGCTAAAGAGAGCTTGACGCTTTTGCTTCAACTGATCAAAACTTGTTCTCAAGAGTTGCAATGCGTCACTGTCGCTTAAGGTTTCCTGCGTTATTGGTGTTTGTTGAATTTGAAATTCGCCTTGTTTATAGCGTAAGTAGTTCTCCAATAACTCAACCGCTTGTAGGCTAGCCGGTTCAGGCAAGTAGCTTAGTGCGTATCGTTCTATTTCAGCGATTGCCTGCTGGGCGCCAACATCATCAGCGATACTTAAAAAGTAGTCAAAGAAGTCTCTTACGCCGAGCTCTAATATTAGGTTTCCGCTAGCATCAGCTCTAAGGGCCCCATCAATACTGGTGCCCTCTAAAGCCTCAGAGATAACAAGCTGATCGTGTTCGCTCGGTGTTGATATAACGTCTAAAGATTGCTCTATTATCCGAGCAGATGTCTCGATTAACTGATTATTTTCAGCCAAGACCGGGCTGACTATGGTCGACTCTATAGACCCTTGAGGGTTCACTTGCTCGTTGCGTTCCCCCAAAAGAAACAGTGCTGACAAAGCCAGCACTGTTAATAACAACGACGCCAATATAACTTGGCGCTGCCTATTCTGAAGCATGCTTAGAGGTTCTTATTCTTTAAGCGATTTGCTTGAGAGCGGTAAAGAGATACGGGGTTGGTCCAACCGCGTACTCCAAACAAATGGTTAATCGCATCAACATGGTTAGTTTTGTAACTAGTGCTAATAACCTTTCCAAGCTTTGACGAACAGGTACTAACTAAACCATCGTTTTGCTCAAACCCAAATGCTAACGATGTAGCACCTAAAAAGCCGTCAGTAAAATCGAAAAAGTTAGTAAAAACTCGGTCGCCTGACCAAGAAAACATTTTGATATTATATCCATTAATATTTACGTTTTCAGATATAGAGCTACAGTTATTACTACTAATGCCTTTGTTACCAAGTGCCTGATTTAGTTGCATGGTGCCTTGTGTACTTAAGGCATTTGCGCTGGCTAATGCATCTTGAGGGTTGTTACTACCAGAAAAAAAGTTAATTAAGTTTCCAGCCGCATTCAAAATACCCGCAATCGCATTCTGACCAACGCCACTAGGCACTATACCCAATAACATGTCGGCCACTTTTGAGCCTCCATTAACGCCATTGACCGACGTAACTGACGCCACTTTGTTCGGCACTAATGAAGCCGCGACTCTAGAGGTTGGTGAGCCTTGACTATGACCAATTAAATTAAACTTGCTCTCTGGCAATGTCATTAAATAGTTGGCAAGCTGCTGACCACGCGCTTCAGATGAGTTAAATGCCGACACTGACGGTGTGTAAACCTTAGCTCCTGAACGGCGTAAGTTGTAGGGTATTGTATGAAAATACCCAATCAAACCACCGACATTATTAAAGCCTGAAAAGCCGTGAACAAGAACAATAGGGTATTTAGTTTTAGTATAATTTGCTTGCGCTGATGCGCTTACAAGCAATATTGAAATGCTTAGCAAATACATACTGAGCTTTGGTAATGAGTATTTCATTGTTGTCTCCATTTGAGTTTATAAAAAGATTTATACTTATTTATTTTTTGGAGTGTTTTTGGCCATTGATCTTCCAGTTAAGCCACACCCTCTTATTAGTTATCGATAGGGTTTAAAGTTGTCGATAGTTTTCCACTAAAAAACGTGGGGTACAGATGGCCAAAAAAATTAAATCTTCCTGGCTTTGATTTTGGATTTTCTGTGGTTCATCAGGTTTAATAACCACAACATCACCTTCATTTACTTGTCGAGCTGTATCGCCAACGGTTACCAACGCCGTTCCAGACAACATCACATAGCGCTCTGTGGTCTGCTTGAGTGAATGAAGTTTGGTAGTTTTTCCGGCCTCCACTCGCACCCTTGCGACTGAACAATTGCCGTCGTCGGCTATGTTGTGCCACTCTTCAATAAAGCAGCCCTCTTTAAAATAGGTTTCTAGTGGCCTAGTCATAGCAAACAGTGTCAATAGTTATAATTCGAGAAAAGAAAGGTGGCGCTTAACCGCATCGGTATAATAATTGCCAACATATAAATAAGTAAAAAGCCAAATGTGAGAGTTTCTTCTGCAAAAAGCTCGGTCGCGTAAGTACACGCTTATTAATGTCTAGGTTATATCTCCAATCATGAACACTAGTTATTGATGATATTCCCAAAAAGCATAACCATCTTGTAACAAAGTTTTAATTGAGAAACCAGACCAAATGTCCAGTAACTAACACTTAATTGAAGTTTATATCGTTATCTATGTATTTGTCTATTAAAATAATGTGAATCGGCCAGAGATATCATCGTATGGTCTATTAACGTCATAAAGACCTAGGCCGTGTCGGCGCTCACACTATCTCTGAGACCACCCATTATTTGGCCGGTTGAGCTTAAGATCGAATTTCTTCTCTGTTGTACAATCTTTAGCCACGAAACTCGGACCCGCTGAAATATCAAGCAGATTGATATTTCTCACCATGCAGGTTCTTTTCCCTTTGTGCTCGGTGGCGAATGTGGTATTCCCTCGCGAGATAGATTTGGGGTGATATGGCGAAAGTTCTTTAGGTGATTGATGCGGTATTGACTCTTCAAAGGTCGTGTCAAAGTTAGCCATTGAATCTGGGTTTTGGCGAATAAATGTCTCTGTTTCAGAGCTTAACCAACGTTTGAACGAAGTGCTTTGAGGAGATGTTTGAATAGCAATTCTTGCCACATCATTGCTATTCGATGGCTTAACAGCAATGACGTCATCCAATTTAATAGAAGGGGAGGCGGGTTTAATAGCCTGTTGTTTAACGTCAGGCTCTGCCTGGTCTGTTTCCTGCTTGAGCATGGTTACTCTCAGCGAGCTCTGCTTATTTTGCACGGCCTCCCTAAATGCTAATTTCTGAGCTAGCAGCAAACCATGCAAACACAGTGCGGCAATAAGCGCGAAAGAAAAATTTCGTGTTGCCATTCCCCAACTCCCAGTATTGTTATCAATGCATAATAATTAACCCTATAGGGACTAGCCTTAAGGTGGGAAATTATTAATACTTAAATGGTCGCGGTGGGGGAAAAGTCAAAAAATGTGACTAAAAAACTACTTACCAATACAAAAACCGCTGAATATTTCACCCAGCAAATCGTCAGCACTGAACTCACCGGTTATTTCGTTTAGAGAGACTTGCGCTTGCAATAACTCATCTGCCAGCAACTCTCCCGCATTGTAAAGCTTAAGCTGTTGTAGTCCTCGCTCTACTGCATCACGAGCGGCCGCGAGAGCGGTAAGATGTCGACGCCGTGCCGTAAAAATAGTTTCATTATCTTGGGAGTAACCTGCCAAATCCTTTATGTGATCACGCAGCTCGCTTAAACCAAAACCAGTTAGCGCTGATACTCTTAGACCGTCGCCATCAAGCGAAGTTTCTAGATCAACCTTGTTATATACCAGCGTGGTATTATCACGGTCAATATCAGAGTGTGGCCCAGGTTCAGTTGCATCGATAATATGAAGTACATGGTCGGCTTCGCTGATTGCTTTGCGCGCGCGCGCGATACCAATCTTCTCTACGGTATCATCGCTGTCTCGCAAGCCCGCCGTATCTAGAATATGCACCGGTAGGCCGTCGATATCGATGGTTTCGGTAACCACGTCTCGAGTGGTGCCAGCCACATCACTGACAATCGCCGCATCATGGCCCGCCAAGGCATTTAGCAAGCTCGACTTACCAGCATTAGGTTTTCCGGCAATCACCACGCGTAAACCATTGCGTAATATTGCGCCTTGCCCTGCCTGTTTAATCGTATCGGCCAGACTACTTTGTAAGGCTTCGATACTATTGCGAATTTTATCGTCAGCTAGAAAATCGATTTCCTCGTCAGGGAAATCGATTGCGGCTTCTACATACATGCGCAAATAAATTAACTCCTTCAATAGGTCATTAACCTTATTCGAGAACTCGCCTTGCAGCGACCGCATGGCCCCTTTAGCCGCCTGAGCCGTAGCACTATCAATAAGATCGGCAATCGCTTCTGCCTGTGTTAAGTCTATTTTGTCGTTCAAAAAAGCACGTTCTGAAAACTCACCAGCCCTAGCTTGTCGCGCACCTAAGCGAATAACTTCCTTGAGTAAGAGATCTTGAATGACTGGGCCACCATGCCCTTGAAGCTCAACAACATCTTCGCCGGTAAATGAATTTGGCCCAACAAAGAAAATAACTAAACCGGTATCAAGAATATCAGCGCTCTGGTCACGAAATTTTGCGTAATGCGCTGTTCTTGGCGTTAGTTTTTTGGATGATAAACGTTCACCGAGCTCTAGAGCTCTAGGGCCGGATAAGCGTATAACGCCCACACCACCTTTTCCTGGCGGTGTGGCGATTGCCGCAATAGTGTCTATGGTGGTATTAGACACGCTTAGTGCAGACACTATTCAATCTAGGCTTTATTTTCTTGCTGACGATAGTTAAACCACTGCTGAGCCATGGTTAACACATTGTTGACAACCCAGTACAAAACCAAGCCTTGAGGGAATGTCATAAACAAGAATGTCAGCGCAAACGGCATGATCATCATCACTTTCTTTTGAATGTCGTCCATTGGTGCAGGGTTTAGTTTCTGCATTAAGAACATCGATACGCCCATCAAAACTGGCAACACGTAGTACGGATCTTTAGCCGACAAATCGACCCACCAGAGCGCAAACGGCGCGTGGCGCATTTCAACACTTTCTAGCAGCACCCAATACAAGGCAATGAATACCGGTATCTGTATCAAGATTGGCAAACAACCGCCAGCGGGGTTGACCTTTTCTTTCTTATACAGCGCCATCATTTCCACTTGGAATTTTTGACGATCATCTTTATAGCGCTCTTTCAACGTTGCCATACGCGGCTGGAGCTTTTTCATTTTTCCCATCGAACGATAGCTAGCGGCCGAAAGAGGGTAGAACATCAGCTTGATTAAAATGGTAAGCAATATAATCGCCCAACCCCAGTTACCGACGACATCATGAATCCAACTAAGAACCGTAAACAATGGGTCGGCTATAAAGGTCAAAAACCATAGTCTACTGTCAGTGCAATATCTTCGATGCCATCACCTTCTAAAACTTTTAGTCGTGATTGCTCTTTCGGGCCTAAATACACTTGTGTCCCTACGTTACCCGATTCACCTGGGAATACTGATGTTGCCTCTGTGGTGTTAAAACCAATACTGTATAAATAATCATCGCTATTTTTTTGGCCGTGCGGATCAACAACATCGGTATAGTATTTATAAGTGCCTTTGCCTGGTATCCATGCACCAACAAAATAATGTTGCAGCATAGCAACCCAACCACCCTCTATATTTAAATTGAGGTCCTCTTCCACCATATCATCGAAGTCTACCTTCTTACGGTTTCCTTCAAAGTGATACACGCCACCGGTATAACTAGGTAAACGACCAAATCCACCGCCAGAGTTTTCGGGAATGGAACGAGTAAAGTGCCCGTAGAGATAACCATTCCATGTGGAGCTACTTTTATTATTAATTCTATAGTTAATGTCAACTACGTAGCTATCACGGGTAAATGTCAGTGACTTAACAAAGGTAATACCGTTGTCAGCTGTCCACGTCAGCTCTACTAAAACAGAGTTGTCAGAGCCTATATCGTAAGTCGTTTGGCTATATTCATATTGAGTGAAGTGATTGGGTGCGTCTTTGCTGCTGTTGGTTAACCCGTCTTCGGCTATATATGTCTCGTTGGACTCCTTTTTTAATAAGGCAAAACCAAGGTTTGGATTGTCTATTTCAGCAAGATGTTCTCGTAACTCAAGACGTTCGATTACACCGCCTTTAGTGTTGATGGTGGCTACCACTAGATCGGTCGTAACCGTTATCAGTTTGCTTTCTTGAGCCTCCGTTGCATTCGGTATATCTATAACTTGTGCTATACGCGGCACATTAGTTTCTTGTGCCGTCGAATAGTTAATGTTTGTTTGCGACTCTACCGACGGAACACTTGTGACAGTTTGTGTCTCTGACTGAGTCACTACTGGCTCAAGAGCCGAATAGTCAATCCATTTAAAATAAAGAATTGCGCTAATAGCAAGCAGCGAGATTGTTAATAAATTACGTTGTATATCCATGTTCCAGAAAGCTATTCAGCTTATTTTATTTTGGCTTTTATATGGGGGCGTATTCTAACCTTAATAGGGGGCGATAAAACAGGGGAGAAATAGCCTTACTTTAGATGATCAGTTTAATGCCTACATCTATTCATTTACTTGGTCATCTACATCTGCTGCTTCACTGCCCGGTACCGGGTCGAACCCGGAACCACCCCAAGGGTGGCATCGGCATAAGCGCTTGCTTGTTAGCCAAAGGCCTTTGCTCACACCGTGTATCTGTAATGCTTGATTGGCATACTCTGAACAACTGGGTGCATAACGACAACGGTTCCCCAAAAAAGGGCTAATCAATAAGTAATAAAGCTTAAAAAGCATTTGAAACAGTTTAACGATCATGGCTATCTTAAACGCATTATCTAGAGTTTGATTGATCTAAATCTTGACGCTTGTCTAATTTATCGACTTCGATCGACCCGCGATCTTCGGTAATTTCTCTACTCTTGATAAGCTCACGGTTGTGCCAACGTTGCCACTTTAACACTTTGGCCCACAATACTTCTAAGCTCTCTTGCCGTTCGGCGTTGGCAACATGTCTGCTGCTTGGTTTGGCCGTTAATACCAGATTAACGCCCTTCAGCTCACGTTGACGAAGGCGAAAAAACTCCCTCATTAGTCGTTTTAAGTGATTTCTATCAACCGCTCGCTTAGAAACCTTCTTGGAGACGGTTACACCAAGGCTGTTCTGTTGATCAATGTCATTCGCAAGTACGTTAAACGTAAAGTGCTTACTACCGCCCCATTGCTTGGAGCTATAGACGCGCTGAAAATCGGCTGGAGTTTTGATGCGCTGTTGCTTAGTAAGGCAAAACAAACCTAGATGTATTTCTTTATTATCTAGCAAGAGAGCGTTTTTCGAGGCTGGTGTATATTTGATGAAGCGATATTCAGGCTCATACGACTAAAAACTTAGACGGAGCTAAAGGCTTAACGAGCAGCTTGCCGTAGAGGTAAACTTAGTAATATCGTCAGTATACTGCTGTAGTGATGAAGAGTGATAAAGTTAGATTTAGTACCGCCTTGTTAATATTAGCAAAGCGGTACCAATCAAAACACTATACCGTCAATTCAGCACGGCCTTTGGCACGACGAGCATTGATGATAGCGCGACCACTTTTAGTGGCCATACGAGCACGAAAGCCGTGTGTACGTTTACGCTTGATTTGACTTGGTTGAAAAGTACGTTTCATTTTAAATAACCTTTATAAAGTCCTAAAAATAGAAGCAGCGTTGCCGCTCTTAAGATAGGTGTTGCTAACTAGTTGCCGCTGACTTAACTTTTCTTATCTAGAGATGCTCAAATAATATTAAAGCGTCTCAGCAGTAAGAGCTCAAGGTTGGCGTTAGTGAATAAACAACCCCAAGCGCTCAATTTAGAACAAACAGTTAATTAGGCTGTTAAAGGTCAAGTTCTGAGCGGGATGCAAAGGTACTGATTTTGTTATTGATAGTCAACACGATATAACCATTCTTTGAATAATTTTGTTACACCTTTTTTAGTCATAAATTGGGTCAAACCATTTGTAAAGCCTAGCCCCTGAGCGGTATATTATTCCACCGCTTATGGACTAGGTATCATTGCGGAAAAGGGTTGTTATTTAACCCGCATTTCAAATATAAACAATCAGATTTAACGTCGGTCTATCAACATGCAAAATGTCGTCCTATGGGACAAGTGCCTCTCTAAGCTAGAGGATGAAGTGGAAGAACGTGATTTCCACACATGGGTACGTCCATTGCACGCCAACAACTCAGATTCAGAGTTGATACTTTATGCACCTAGTCGATTTATAAAAGATTGGTTAGTAGATAACTTGATGGATAAGCTGGACGCCACAGCCCAACACTTCGCTGGTGAAGGCGTAAAAGTGACTATAAGCCTAGAAGCTCCGGCGATACAAGCACCTCAAAGAAGTAGCCGCAACAAAGCTACTGAATATGAACAAGAGGCCAGCCTCCCATCACCATTTGGTACCAACGTTTTAAACGCAACGTTTACCTTCGAAAACCACATTGAAGGTAAGTCAAACCAAATTGCCCGTGCTGCGACAAAACAAGTCAGCGAAAACCCTGGCTCAGCATACAACCCGCTATTTATTTACGGTGGTGTAGGTCTTGGTAAAACTCACTTAATGCATGCTGCTGGGAATTTAATTCTTGAAAACAATGAAAATGCCCATGTGGCTTATGTGCATTCAGAGCGGTTCGTGTCAGATATGGTGAAATCGATCGAAACGAATAGTATGAATAAGTTTAAAAACTACTATCGCTCGCTTGATGCACTGTTGATTGATGACATCCAGTTTTTTGCCGATAAAGATAAATCCCAAGAAGAGTTTTTTCATACTTTTAACACATTGTTGGAAACCGGCAGCCAGATCATACTTACAAGTGATAAATTTCCTAAAGAGATTAACAATCTACAAGAGAGATTAACGTCTCGATTTGAAAGCGGTTTAACGGTTCGTATTGATCCACCAGAGCTGGAGACCCGCGTCGCTATTTTAAAAAATAAAGCTCGTAAGAATAAAGTGGATCTTAGCGATGAAGTGGCATTCTTCGTCGCAAAAAAAATTCGCTCCAATGTTCGTGAGTTGGAAGGCGCTCTGCACAGGTTAGTCGCCAGCGCTCGTTTTTCTAATAGAGAAATCGATCTAGACTTAGCCAAGGACACTCTACAAGACTTAACCTTGTTTCAAGAGCGAAAGATTTCTATAGAGAATATTAAAAAAACGGTTGCCGACTACTTTAATATTCGCGTCGCTGACCTAAAGTCTAAGCGCCGTAATCGTCAAATCGCTAGACCTCGCCAAATCGCCATGGCATTGGCAAAAGAATTAACCAGCATGAGCTTGCCTGACATAGGCGATGCCTTTGGTGGAAGAGATCATACGACGGTCATACACGCATGTAAGAAGGTAGATGAGCTAACGCGCACTGATTCGAAAATAAAGGAAGATTACGCCAGCCTGCTAAAGATTTTATCTGTATGAATAGAATGATAAAAGTCACATGTGTATAGCCTGTGGATAACCTTGGTATAAATACGGTATTATCAAAGGCTAACTCTTATCCACATTTAATCCACAGGTTCACGGTCTCTAATCAAGAGTGTTACCAACAGAAAGAACCGCCATTATCTGGTTGATAACAATAGGTTTTATTGAGATATTAGACTTATCAACAGCCCTAATAATAAGAGTAATAAACATATAAATAATCAAACATGAATATAAATATAAAAAAAGAAACTCTGGAAAAGCCTCTTTCTCAAATAATAGGGGTAGTAGAAAAGAGACAAACATTACCGATTTTAGGCAATGTTTATCTGGAATTGAAGCAATCGGTATTAACTCTAGTTGGCTCAGACTTGGAAACCGAGATAACGACTAAAGTAGAAAACATTGAAGGTTCGGATGGTAAAATCACAGTTTCTGCTCGTAAGCTATACGATATATGTAGGTCTTTGCCTAACGAATCTCAGTTGTCCTTAATAATTGAACAAGACAACAAAATGATAGTCAAGGCTGGAAAAAGCCGTTTCACTCTACAAACTCTAGGTGCTGATAATTATCCACGTTTAGAAGAGACACATTGGAAGCATGACTTTAATCTAAGTCAAAAACAGTTAAACAACTTGCTAACAAGAACATCGTTCTCAATGGCCCAGCAAGATGTTCGCTACTTCTTAAATGGCTTATTAATTGAAATTCATGATGATCATATACTGTCTGTCGCAACTGACGGGCATCGCTTAGCCAAAACCCAAGTAATGGTTGAACCTCTGGGAATTGATCTCGTTCAAAGTATTATTCCAAGGAAGGCCGTCATTGAAATTGGGAAATTCCTTGATGCTGATAGTGATGAATCCGTTAGCGTTAAACTCAATTCAAGTCATGTATCGATTAAATCGGGAAATTTCATGTTTATATCAAAGCTAATTGATGGTCGTTTCCCTGATTATGAAAAGGTAATACCTGCCAATCTAGACAAACACATCGTTATAAATAGAGAGAATTTAATAAATATTCTCAGTCGTGCAGCTATTTTAAGTAATGAAAAATTTCGTGGCGTATCTCTTAGCGTTGATAATAATATTCTAGAGGTTAGATCGCATAACCCAGATCAAGAACACGCAAAGGACGAAATGGAGGTTGTGTATTCAGGCGATGCCATAGAAATAGGCTTTAACGTTAACTATCTTCTTGAAGCTCTAAAGGCATGTGATTCTGAAAATATAGATCTTGGTCTACTTGATCCGAATACAAGTTGCACTTTTCATGCAGAAGGGTCTGCTGACACCCTTTATCTAATAATGCCAATGCGTTTATAGAGAACTAACATTGAGAATAAGTAAGGCCGCCATGTCTAAACATGTGGCGGCTTTTTTTATTTCGCCTAACGATGTTCCACGTGGAACGTAGTTAAGAAGTTTTTACTTACCCTATATT
>JAESTB010000104.1 GCA_016763815.1 Arenicella sp. | reverse complement strand
GCAGGAAAGAAGAAGCATCCCCATCCCGCGACGTTGTCGAGGTCGTTGAAATATCAAACTTCTCCCGTTCACTGATGGCATACCCTTAGGCGTACGACACATGCCAATGAACGATTTTCCAACCATCAGCCTCTCGGCGAAATGCCGTCGTGCCACGCAAGTTCTTGCTCTCAATTTCGCCCGTATCAAGTTTCGTATCAATCACGCATTGCTCTACAGTCACTCCAAAATTTTCAGATGCTATTGCAGCATGTGGCACCCGAGGGTCGGTCTTTACCGATAGAACAGATGAACCGTAGTCTTTGAACATAGAGCTTAGAAATGTAAGCAGATGCTCTCGCGACTCTACGAAGGTAGGCGCTCCGTCGTTATCGATTTCGAAACACGCCAGAAAATCTCGCTTAGATACAAGCTCAGAAACGTACTCTAAATCTTCGCGTTCAAATGCAGAATGAAGCGAATGAAGGATATGAAGAATCTCTTTTTCAGCATCAGCGCTTCTCAATGATGTGTCGTGTACCGAAACTGCACCAGCAGCAGCCTGTGCCTGCCCGATACCAACCCAGCTAGCAATCGCCGCTCCCCAACCTAGAACTACTCGTCTTTCTTTAAACATTACGCTCACCTCTTACCTTAGTTGATTGATTAAATTGTCTGTCCGCATAGGTTAAAAAGCGGATACCTTCAAATTGTCCCAAGAAACGCCACCAAGTCCTCAACCTCCTCAGAAGAGAGGTTGAGCGCTCCCAACATGGGAGTATTGTGATTCGTTTCTTTAACATTGTTATAATGCTCAACGACGGCTCGGAGTGTCTGAATACTCCCATCATGCATATAAGGTTTTCGACCGCCCACTTCTCTAAGTGACGCCGTGCGGAACTTACCCCGATCATTTATATTTATCGTGCTATAAAACCGTCCGAGATCTCTCTTATTATCTTGTCTTCCCACCGCGGTATCGTGATACCCATGGTCAGTAAAATGCTGATTTTTTAAGCTATAACTATGACATTGAATACAACCAGCTTTGCTTTGAAATAACTGCCAACCTCTTGACGCTGACTGGCTAATAGCAAGATTATCGCCGTCTAAATAATAGCGTTCGAATGCAGATTTTTTCGATACAATCGAACGTTCGAAAACGGCGATCACTTGGGAAATATCAATTATTGAGACATTTTTTGTACCATTAATTTGCTCAAACAGCCTCTGATAATCAGGATTAGATGATACATAAGCCTCAACAGCCTTAATGCTATTTCCCATTTCGTTTAACGCGATCATCGGATAGAGAGCCTGCCGTTCCAAACCTCGCATGCGCCCATCCCAAAACAAAGCGGGTTTTGACGCGACATCTAACAATGAAGGTGGGCGTCGATTACCAATGTGACCTCCAGCACCTGCTGGAATTGCTTGCGAACTCGTATACGAATACTCTGGATCATGACATGTTGCACAACTAACCGAGCCGTCCACGGACAAGTTCATGTCCGAGAAAAGCATTCTACCAAGTGTCAGTTTAGCTTCAGTGTCTGCGGCACTCAGTAAATCCCCCACTTTCTCAGGATTTTCTGCATATGCCGACTGAATATTTAGACCTACAATCAGCCACACCGCCGTAATAGTCCCCGTGATTACCTTGAGACCACTACGCCAGCTTGTTTTTTTGTGCCTATTGTTCATATTCGCTACGCCTGAAAGGCTTCTAGGATCTACAGACACCAATCATTGGGTCTCACTGGATCGCCACGCATTGATCCATCACCATCGTAATCTAACTTGCCGTCGGCATCACAATGCGTTGGGCGAGCATTCATAACCAGCCTACCTTGTTCGTCGGTATCGCGGATCTTGCCAAAAAAGGTGCCGACGTATTGGGTGTTTGCCAACTTGTTCGTATGCGGATTAATACGGCTACTGATCTGAAAATCACCCGCTCGTAAGTTTGGACCGCGACGAAGTAAATTAACGGGTTCCACGTGACCGTAACCAAAGAATACGCCACGTACCGACTCTGGTAATGCAACGTCGTCTACCGCGTATTTGTCATACGCCGCCGTCACCGCAAGACGAGCGAATGTCATTGGCACATTAGTAATCACTGGCTTGCGTTCTGTTACGTGCTCAACTAGGCCTGAGGTGTAGAACGGTCGATGAATTTGCGACCAATAATTATGAAAATTAAGCGATGGAGTAATTTTGTCGGTTGTTCCGGTAAACGGAAAGTGCTCATAGTGAGCCGACCCATCGGCATGTAAATTTCCAACGTACTTTTCGAGTACAAGATTGGATTGAAATGTGTCGGCATTAACGCACGCCATCGCGTCTCCAAATATTTCTTTAAACCACGTTGGCGATATACGTGTCTCGTGAACAATGCCGCCTATGGTTGTCCGCGCTTTACACTGAAACAATAATGGCAGTGTTACGTCAAATTGTTTGTCTGCAAGGTGAACAACCGGGCGATTACTGATCGGATCATCAAGGAACGAATGATCATTATAGTGAGCCGCTTGCGTATCAGCCGCGACAAGCCGAGCCCATTCTGCTAGGTTAATGCTGCTATTCGAGGCGGCGCCAACTTCCTCAAGAAACGCCAATAGACTAGCAAGGTCATCTTCACGAGAGCAGTGTTGTAACGCTAGTAACGCCGAAACAGCCAAGTCTTCATTAGGCGCATGCTCAATAGATTTCATCATTGTTTTGAGCATATCCTCTCTATCAACTAAGCCCCAAATAGCCTGATCACGCTTCAAGGGGTCATCGCAATTAATTGCACGATCACGCGCAGAACGCGCAGATGTAAACGGCACTGTGATGCGCAGTTTTGACTTATTTGGTGACATAACTTTGCTTATGTCCGTTATGCCTTTAGCGATCTCTTCTTGTACCCGCTTGTCATAGTGAGCCACCGTGCCGATGTCAAACTCATAACTTCTTAGACCATCCAGTAGCTTTCCTGCTAGACCGCCTGGTGTATTCCAGCCCGACGGAGCGGGCTTTTTGCCGAACATTGCATTGTGCATCATCAAATTCTCCTAGCGTTCCCGCAACCGGAACGACGAATGAAAGTTGGAAGTGCCTTAAGCATATCGACTTGCACCCACCACGCTTCTCCTCGGTTGCCCATTTACCGGCAAAGGCTTTATAAGCGTGTTATCTATTTAGACGAATCGTGCTTATTGTCTGAATTTTAACTTTCGTAGCCTATTGAACAACGAATGCAGCGAACCGTGATTGTGTAGTTGTAGGCCAATTGAAACGAGGAGGGTATGAAATAGTAATGTCAGCTTTGCAGAGGGTTTCGTCCAGCAGCTAAAGAACGAGGGACAATATAGAAAATTTTTCTTAGATAGCGGAGAAACTAGAGGTAGTCACTAGTTAAAGTGTTGAAACCAACTAATTAGCTAATAAAATTGGTGTTTTCTATCGCGCATTGTGGGGTCACTCCTTGATCACCCAATTTACCAGTTTGCGCACGACGGGTACCACTAAAACCACGGAGGGAAACGCCACTACAAAGGCAAATGCCCAAGCTTAAGCCAAATACTGAGGATATTGTCGATAAGGCCCAAATTAAATAATGAAATAATTAATGACATCAAACATGACATTAGCAGAGCCATAAAAAAGGCAAACACAATATTTTGATATTTTTTATCGATCATAAATCTCTCACCTGATATCTAACAGAGGGTATGAATATAGAATAAAACCAAGATCCTGTGATGGCCTAATTATGAATTCACAACGATCTAAGTGATAGCATATTTCAGCCTGTTGATTTGAGTGAATTCGTTTCACCGAGATAAATTTGCACTTTAACTGTCATTCGATCTAATTAATCAAAAACATATCAGAAAGAAATATCAGAAACAAGTTTTAGTTATATTGGTTGATTCGAAATGTCCAACAACTCGGTCTCGACTTGAATTCAAGGCTGAGCGCTTACGTAGGAAGACTGCTCTTTATGCTTCGCTTACCAAATAAATGACGCAGTCGAAGATTTAAATAATCGACCAAGAAAAACACGAGGTTACAAGGCGCCAAATCAACTATTCGACAATATCTTCGTACCTCTAATACGAAAAATTGCACTTATGACTTGAATTCCCGAGGCCTTGAATAGTGGTTTGAGTTACTCTTTTTACTTCCTCAAACCCAAACGAACCGCCTAACCCGACATCGTAATCTATATCCTTTAACTCTTGCAAAAATAATCCTGCTAAGTCAGTCGGTAATCTATTCTCTATAAGCACTTCAGCGTCTTGCACTAAAGCCTTTTCAACCTAAGCTTGGCTTAGGTGTTGATATGGATAAGCATCATTAAACTCGCCATCACCGCCTGAATCTATTTGGCTAAGTTCGCAGCCGTTTGTATTTTGCGGGTTACTGGTTGGCGCATTTGTACAATAGTCGAGGTCGTCGGTAACACCATCATTATCGGTGTCTACCGTTGTTGGTATGCACCCAGCCCAACTAACAGAATCCCTTAACATTGTTCCGGGGCAGAGATCAATTTCATCGGTAACACCGCCGCCGTCAGCGTCGTGCTGAATAGAAACTTGAGCCTCTGCAGACGGTTGCCCACAGAACGGAGCACCGCAGGCAATCACACAAAACGATTGTTTAAACCTGAGTGTTTGTAATTAAAACTTGCCTAAGCCACCAAACCCCTACCCCAACAAAACATCCTTAGCCGAATTAATCTGCTTTGCCAACGCATCAGAACCACCACGATCAGGATGCATCTTTTGCATCAGACGTTTATGTGCCATGCGTACATCATCAGTCTGAGCGGTAACATCAACTCCTAAGATATCCGCCGCTGCTTGCCGACTCATTCCTTGTTGACTAGACGCTACTGGGCCGGCTTGAGACGGTTCGGTTTCTTCGCCCATCATTTTCTTAAACATCGGTGCGTATTGAGAAAGCTGCGCTACACGGCCAGCTAATGCCAACAACCCAGCCAATAAACCCATTAGCCAATGCGTTCGGCCACTTGCTACCAACCCTAGAACCACCGCTGCGGCACCATAAAGCACGGCTTTCTTAGCAAAGCCCGCACGCTCAGCTTCAGGCAGAGACTGCCAACGTTTAAGGGCGTAAATTAATGCGCCGATTGCAGCAATAACAAGTAATGAGAAGAACACGCTAAGCGACCGTATGAATAATCTAAGTCCTGTTATAATAGGCTTTAATTGATCAGATTCAAATAGCGGCTTTTATTACCAAGCCGTTTATTCGCAGAAACGGCCTATATTCAAATGATTCACACTATCGCTACCCAGCTTTGCGACTACATTGCTAAGTCACCAACGCCATTCCACGCAACAAAAACTCTATTGGAAATGTTCACGGCGAATAGCTTCAAACATTTAGATGAAGGCGATGACTGGAGCATTGAGAGCAACAAAGCCTATGTGATTACTCGAAACGATTCATCGATTATTGCGTTTCGAACTGGCAGTGATTACGAACAGGGGTTTCAAATGCTCGGTGCCCATACCGATAGCCCGTGTTTGCGCATCAAACCAAACCCAGAAATTAAAAAACACGGCTATACCCAACTTGGCGTAGAAGTTTACGGCGGCGTGCTATTACATCCTTGGCTTGATCGAGAGCTATCGATTGCTGGGCGGGTCAGTGGCGTTGCTAACGATGGCTCGCTGTTTCATGAGCTTATTGACTTTGAACGGCCTATTGCGATCATTCCAAATTTGGCTATTCACTTAGACCGAAAGGCGAATACCTCGAGTGTGATCAATCCGCAAAATCACCTCCCTATTATTATTGGCCAAGGTGAAGATATTGATTTCAAACAATTGTTGCTTGAGCAACTAGCCAAGCAGGGCCATACCGAGGCAAGCCAGGTATTAGAATTTGAGCTGTCTTGCTACGATATTCAAGCGCCAAGTTTAGTTGGCTTAAAACAAGAGTTCGTATGCGCTAGCCGCATTGATAATTTACTTAGCACTTATATTGGCGCACGTGCATTGTTAGATACTGAGTCGGATCAGGCGTCATTGTTTATCTCTACGGATCACGAGGAAGTCGGCTCATCTTCAACCTCGGGCGCACAGGGCACGTTCTTAAAATCGGTACTACAACGTCTGACCGATAGCCCCGCTAGCATGACGCAACTGATTACTCGCTCGACCATGGTGTCGTGTGACAACGCGCATGGCCTGCACCCGAACTATGCTGACAAGCACGATCAAAACCACGGCCCAATTCTTAATGCTGGCCCGGTGATTAAGATCAACAATAACCAGCGCTATGCAAGCAATAGCATCAGCTCAGCTAAGTTCAAGCAGATATGCGGCAAACTGGATATACCGGTGCAAACCTTCGTGACTCGCTCGGATATGAGTTGTGGCAGTACCATCGGCCCGATTACCGCCACTGAGCTCGGCATCGAAACACTCGACATTGGTGCACCACAATGGGCCATGCATTCGATCAGAGAAACAGCTGGCACGCTCGATTGCGAATATTTATATCGAGCTCTATGCGGCGTACTGAGCAAAATATAATGCGCCAAGCTGCGTCATCAATCAGATTTGTTACGTTTGAGGCTAAAAAATCTGC
>JAESTB010000103.1 GCA_016763815.1 Arenicella sp. | reverse complement strand
CCAATACCGATAACGGTATTATTCGCGATGTTGGTAATCTTGAATGACGAGCTACCCTTGGCAACCTTAGCTGTTACCGATGGCTCAGGTGCAATCGCTCGTAGCGTCGTAGCGTCAACCGCAATCAAGTCTTTAAGAGTCAGAGTCAGATTCAGTTGCGCTGTCGAAAGCGTCGAGTCCGCGGCCTTGTGCTCGAAAGAAAGTTGAGGGTACCGCAAGCCCCGTTGATAAGAGTAGAGCCCTAGTGACGTCAGTAATGCGCCGCTAGCTAATAAACGTCGTCGACTGATCAAATTAACTATCACCCCATTTGTCGGTCTCTATTATAATTCCGAGGCATCGTCGCCGAAATATTGGCGTCTAATAAGAGTTCTTTTGAATTTTACTGCAAGCTAGCTGTGCTGAGCTAGGTCATAGAGCTTCGTATAATCATTAGTTTACCCTGAATCGTGCTAAAGCGTTAGAATTAGGTAAACTCGATGACTATTATAAGAATGGTAGAACATTCGCTTTTTGCTCAAGGTCGTAAAAGGGTTAGAGCCACCTTAACTATATCTAACGATGTAAAAATACTATTTTGCCAACTGAAGCTACTATTTCGCTAACTGAAACCACTGCTTAGCCAACTGAAACCACTATGAACGAAAAACTTACCTATTCTCAAGTGCAGGATTACTATGGCAAAGTGCTGCAAACAAGTGATGACCTGAAGACCGATGCATGCTGCACCGATGAGGGCTTGCCTTCATACCTCAAGCCAATTTTGTCAAAGGTACACGACGAAGTGCTTATGCGTTACTACGGCTGCGGTTTAGTATTGCCTGAACAATTGCAAGGCACGCGAATTTTAGACCTAGGCTCTGGTGCCGGGAGAGACGTTTATGCGTTGTCGGCCTTAGTCGGAGAAAGCGGTGAAGTGGTCGGCGTAGACATGACCGAAGAGCAGCTTAATATCGCTGATCAATACCGCGATTATCATGCCGAAGCTTTTGGTTTCGCAGCACCTAATGTCTTATTTAAAAAAGGGTTTATTGAGCAGTTAGATCAATTAAACCTCGAGCCAAATTCGTTCGATATTATTGTCTCAAACTGCGTTATTAACTTATCCCCTGATAAGCAGGCTGTTTTGGAGCAGTGTTACAATTTACTCAAGCCGGGCGGCGAAATCTATTTCTCCGACGTTTATGCTGAGCGACGCACTCCTCAGCACTTAATTGACGACGAAGAGCTCTATGGCGAATGCATTTCCGGTGCTTTGTATTGGAACGACTTTATTAACCTGTCTAAGCAGTGCGGCTTTAAAGACCCTCGCTTAGTTAAAAGTAGGCCTTTAGCAATTGAAAATGCTCGACTACAAGAAATGCTAGGCGACCGAAAGTTCTTTTCAGCGACCTATCGACTATTCAAGCTAGATGAATTGGAGCCGGCTTGCGAAGACTACGGTCAAGCGGTTCGATATAAAGGCTCTATCGAGCATCACGCTGACAAGTTTGTATTAGATGAGCACCATGTCATAGAGACCGGAAAAATGTTCCCTGTGTGCGGAAACACATACCGTATGTTAGCCGATACGCGTTTTTCAGAACATTTTGAGTTTTTTGGCGACTGGCAGAATCACTTTGGTATATTCGACGGCTGTGGGACCGTGTTGCCATTTAGTACTGATGCCATCGGTGACAGTGATCCAATATCTGCCGCTGGGGCTTGTTGCTAAAACACGCCGGCCGGATCTTTTGGGTGGGGTGCACATCAATTGATTGACCCCGCGATCTGGTCACTATGTCGGCGCTGCTACTTCAATTGAGTCGAAACTTTCTCGTCATTGAGCTGCTAGACTGTCGCTGCACACATGGACATTAACTCGACTCTCAACTATATGGGGTTGATGATCAAGCAGAAGTCACGATCAATGGTTTGCTTGGCGCTAGGTTAGCGCTATCATCGCTGCCTGACTTAATAGCATGCTTGGTTTTACCGTGGAAATTCACCCCTCACTTATTCCTTTTGCGATTGCGGCGGCGTTTACCCCTGGCCCAAATAACATAATGATTATGGCGTCTGGGCTTAACTTTGGGTGGCGCGCGAGCATGCCTCACTTTTTCGGCATTTGCATCGGCTTTCCTAGCATGTTTTTAGTTGTTGGCTTTGGTTTAGGTTACCTGTTTGAACGCTTTGAGTTGTTGCACGAGTTTATTCAGGTAGCGGGGATCTTGTATCTATTGTATCTCTCATGGCGAATAGCTACTGTGGCACCGACGAACCTTGACGCTGAGCAGGCTTCTCGACCATTGTCCTTTATACAGGCGGCACTTTTTCAGTGGATAAACCCCAAGGCTTGGATCATGGGTACAAGTGCGATCGCTGCCTACACCACCGTCGGGGCCGACTTGAACTTGCAAATTCTATTGGTCGGTTTTGTTTTCTTTGTAATGACCTTCCCGAGTGCAGGCGTCTGGATGTTGTTTGGCGCTGGCTTGAAGAAAATATTCAGTGATCCGATGCATCAGAAGGCCTTTAATGTGACGATGGCTATCGTTTTAGCCGCATCGGTCGCGCCAATCGCGTGGAGCCTATTGGCCAAATATATTTAGCTGTTATGGATATGAATTTTTTGCACCTAATGACCTTGGTTTCCGCAACAAATGTTGTGCTTCGCTGTATCGCAAAGCATGAACGTCAGAGTTTGATAAAAACCCAGTGATTATTGGTGTTTTCTGTGGCTTTGCCTTGCAATGATCGCGTTAGCCGCCTAGAATCCGCACACTGAAAAGCCGTTACTGCTTTAGACCCAATCGACTCAGTCGCTACTAGAACCTTAGCTAGCTACGTAAGAAGGAGGATAGGCCTCTTCGGTAAGACGGAATCTGTTTGAATTAAGGTGTT
Organism: Arenicella sp.; assembly: GCA_016763815.1. GTDB lineage: Bacteria > Pseudomonadota > Gammaproteobacteria > Arenicellales > Arenicellaceae > Arenicella. Next base: position 2,774 of record JAESTB010000103.1, on the reverse strand, counting down.
TTTCAAACAGCAGAAACGAATTCATAATGAGATCGAAATCTTTGTTAATAAATTGCGGCAGTTGCTGCGCATTTTCTTGACTTTGTCTATGCGAATGCCTAGACTCGCGACCTCTTTGATGCCTCAAGCTTTGGGTTTGGGGTTTTTGTCGCTCTGAAGCGCTAGATAGCCTAGCTTTTAAACGACTTTTTATAAAAAACTAAAATTAGATTATGCCAACTATTAATCAATTAGTACGTAACCCGCGTAAGAAGCAAGTACAGAAATCTAACGTTCCAGCGCTTATGGCTTGTCCTCAGCGTCGTGGTGTTTGTACTCGTGTATATACAACAACTCCTAAAAAGCCTAACTCAGCGCTACGCAAAGTGGCGCGTGTTCGTTTAACGAACGGTTTTGAAGTGACTAGCTACATTGGTGGTGAAGGTCACAACTTGCAGGAACATAGTGTTGTGCTTATTCGTGGCGGTCGTGTTAAAGATTTACCGGGTGTTCGATATCACACAGTACGCGGCGCGCTTGATACGTCAGGTGTTTCTGAGCGTCGTCAAGGTCGTTCTAAGTACGGTGCTAAGAAGCCCAAGTCTTAAGGTTCTTTAATTAGAGTCATAAACTGTCATTAGACATAAGTATTAGGATGCTTTGATTGTGAAGTATCTCTGAGAATAAACTGCTAGAAGGAAGCACGTTATGCCAAGAAGAAGAGAAGTCCCAAAACGCGATATATTGCCAGACCCAAAATTCGGTAATGTAACGTTAGCGAAATTTGTAAACATCTTAATGAAAGATGGTAAGAAATCAATCGCCGAAAAAATTATTTATGATGCTTTGGACTTGATTGCCGAACGTCGTGAAGAAGACCCGATAGATATTTTTAACGGTGCTCTTGAAAATGTTAAGCCAATGGTCGAAGTGAAAAGTCGCCGTGTTGGTGGTGCTACTTACCAAGTGCCTGTTGAAGTTCGTGCTAGCCGTCGTACTGCTTTGGCAATGCGTTGGGTTGTTGAGTACGCACGTAACCGTTCAGAGAAGTCAATGATGCAGCGTTTAGCTGGTGAATTGATTGATGCCTTCGAGAAACGTGGTGGCGCAATGCGCAAAACCGAAGACGTTCATCGTATGGCTGAAGCGAACAAGGCGTTCTCGCACTTTCGTTTCTAGTTGGCGCAGCCAACTTTGGCCGCAGGGGCTCGCTTGCCGAAAGGTACGTAGCGCTTGCTGCCGCAGCTGGTCGGCTTGCCGACTCGGGCTGCAGGCGCGAGGTTTGCGTTTGCAGCGTTCAAAGTAGATTGCATTCATTGGGATGTATCGGCCTTGAGCTGTAAGCACGTCTAGGCGTGCACCGGGTAAAAAGCCACGCTCTTTTACAATATGAATATAGAGTTAGTCGTTAGACATAGCTTTTTACTAAAACAGTTAACAAAGGTAAAGCCGCAGGTAAGTAACGGGTGAGAGCCCTCAGCGAGCCGAAGGCGTATAAAAATAGTGGCACGTACAACTCCTCTAGAAAGATACCGAAATGTAGGCATTATGGCTCACATCGACGCGGGTAAAACCACGACGACTGAACGTATTTTGTTTTACACAGGTGTTAGTCATAAAATCGGTGAAGTGCACGATGGTGCTGCGACGATGGATTGGATGGAGCAGGAGCAAGAACGCGGTATTACTATTACCTCTGCAGCAACTACAGCCTTTTGGCGCGGTATGGATGCTTCATTTGAAGAGCATCGTATCAATATCATCGATACCCCCGGGCACGTTGACTTCACAATTGAGGTTGAGCGCTCGCTGAGAGTCCTCGATGGCGCGGTTGCCGTATTCTGTGCGGTTGGTGGTGTGGAACCCCAGTCTGAAACTGTTTGGCGTCAAGCAAATAAGTATCATGTTCCTCGATTGGCGTTTGTCAATAAGATGGATCGCTCTGGTGCCGATTTCTTGCGTGTAGTAGAGCAAATGAAGACACGTTTAGGCGCAAAGCCAGTTCCGTTGCAATTGCCAATTGGTGCTGAAGAAGAGTTTGAAGGTGTGATCGACTTAGTTAAAATGAAAGCCATCTATTGGGATAAAGATTCCGCAGGTGTGCAATTTGAAGAAAAAGATATTCCGGCTGATCTTGTTGATTTGGCCGAAGAGTATCGCGAGCAGATGGTTGAAACCGCTGCTGAAAGTTCAGAAGAGTTGATGGATGTCTATATTGAATCCGGTGAATTAACTTCTGAGCAGATAAAGGCCGCCTTGCGCGCGCTGACCATTGCCAATGAAATAGTGCCCGTTATGTGCGGTAGCGCATTTAAAAATAAAGGTGTTCAGGCGGTGTTGGACGGGATAGTCGAATATCTTCCATCACCAACTGACGTGCCAGCTATTACTGGCCTTGATCATCAAGAAAACCAAGTGTCGCGTCTTTCAAGTGACGATGAGCCGTTTTCAGCGTTGGCTTTTAAAATCGCGACCGACTCATTTGTTGGTCAGCTAGTATTCTTTCGTGTTTATTCCGGAACAATGCAGACGGGCGATGCCGTATTCAACCCGGTTAAAGGTAAAAAAGAACGAATTGGTCGACTTTTGCAAATGCATTCGAACAATCGTGAAGAAATTAAAGAAGTTCGAGCCGGCGACATTGCCGCGGCGGTCGGGCTTAAGAGCGTTACCACAGGAGATACTCTGTGTGATGTCAAGAATGTAGTGACTCTAGAGAAAATTGAATTTCCTGATCCCGTGATCTCGCAAGCGGTTGAGCCTCGAACTCAATCGGACCAAGAGAAAATGGGCGT
>JAESTB010000102.1 GCA_016763815.1 Arenicella sp. | reverse complement strand
TATCCGTCTGATGGAAGAGGGTTTTGCGCTAGGTACTCATCGATCCGAAGTAGAATGGAAATACAGGAATTTAACTGAAAGATTAGAAAAGGAAGTTTGCATATATCAGCAGATACCTCAAAAGTTAGAGGATCCAGAAGAATTTCTTGTTTGGTTGAAAGGCTGCATCGCAGAACATAGAGTCAACATGCAAAGGTTTCATTTGCATGTTGCGGCTTATAGCTTATTCGTTCCCTTTGAGATGAGAGAGGGGCTCTATGAAAACTTACATGATGAGTTTGGAGAAGGAAACTTTGAAGAAGCGCACCCTAATTTATTTGAGCCACTAATGGATCATTTTGGAGGCGCAAGGCGCGAAGACTGGAACCCTGAAACGTTTCATCTGTTAAATACCAAGATGTCGCTTTGCTGGTTTGCCGATGGCATGCACGCAGGAATGGGCGGCATGGGCGCTCTTGAACTAAGTATCCCTGCACAGCAGCGCAGAGTGCTTGGCCATTTAAGACGTCGAGGCTTGAGTGAAGCGCTGGTTAAATTCTTCGTTGTTCACTGTGAGTTAGACGAGGACCATGGAGATGGATGGTTTGCAGCTGGGCTCCCATATATGAATACTAAAGAGGAGTTTCAGAAGGTCTACGATGCGGCAATGCGAATGTTAGATGCCAGAGCTGGTGTATATGATGGTATTTTGAAAGGCATTGAAGCTGGACGAGCAATACAAAAGGCGGCTTAAGACGCAGCTTGGTGCCTCCGATTTAGAGCGCATGTGCTAATAGTATTTAGCGACGAAAAGGTGTGAGATTTTACACCTTTTCGTGTTTAAGACATGGGCTGATTTTAACCGTTCGATTGACGTGACACGAGTCGCCACCAAGCGGTTAATCTAGGCGAGGGTTCTGAAAGCATACTATATCGAGGCAATAAGGCTAAATATTGGAAGTCTGTGTACAGTCAACTCCCGCTTATTGAACCCATTATCCCTAAAAATATGACGATTTTATCTCAGTCGTTTTGCCTATTTTTCTTCAAGTTTTAAACACTAATATCGAATTGATTAGCAACTCAGGTTAACTTCATGTTGCTCCAATAAACCCTCAATAGCTCGATGACTTAGCTAAAGTATAAAGCCAGGGTGTGCAATTACTCGCCGGGCAATCGAGAACTTCAAGTAGATGCCTATGCTTTTTGGCGGGTTAGCGTTGGTTCGACAAGCCTGTATGTCACGTTAGTTTGTTAACCCCATTTTTCAGTAGTTAGATAGAAATGATATACTGTGAAAAAAGAGGAGAGCTATGCAGTCGTTACCTAAAGGTGCGCTGTTATTTTATAGTTTGTGTGTTTACGTTGTTATCGGACTGTTTTGCGTTGTTTTTGCGCAAACGAGCATTGCGGATAAGCCGATTGTCGAAGGCGATCAAGCTGTAAAAATAAACGTCGATATATCCGTGCAGAAACTTGGTGACGCCTTAATGGTGTTATCGTCACAGTCAGGCTTGAATATTGTTGGTTTGTCTTCCGAAATGGAATCGGTAGATGGCCCTGCTGTTTCTGGACTGATGAGCCCCACAGAGGCGCTTGACAGGTTATTGATACGCAGTGGCTTTAGCTATCGTTTTGTTGGTGATAACTCAGTTTCCATAATAAGCAATACTCGACTTAGTACGCTAAACGTTGCGATTGATATTTCGAAGGGCATGGTGGCTCTTGAAGAAGTTGTTGTTACGGCCGACCGCCGAAGTGTCGATTTGCAAAACTCTTCCGTCGCGGTAACACATTTATCAGCATATGATATTAAAGCCAATACGCTGAATGATTTACGTGATATATCCGCTTGGGTCCCAGGCTTAGAGTTTGTTTCAACGGGTCCGCAGGAATCGGTGTTGGTACAGTTGCGAGGGGTTGGTACCACCAATATTACTGAGATCGCCGATGGCCCCGTCTCTATTCATATAGATGGTATTTATTCGCCACGATCTCAGGGTGTTGCGGGCCTGTTGCACGACGTTAATAATGTCGAAGTGCTACGTGGCCCGCAGGGAACTCTGTTTGGCCGAAACTCATCTTCCGGTTCTATCAATGTCTATAGTAGGGAGCCTAATCTGCAAGCCTCTGAACTGGGTTTGGAGTTTGGCCTTGGTAACTATAACTCCCAACGAACACAGTTGCTGGGTAACTGGAGGGCATCCGACAGTATTGCGGTGCGCTTTTCAGGTGTGCAGCAACGCCACGCCCCCTACACCTCCACGCTTGATAATTACGCTGGACTCGGGCCTCAATATTCTAGCTCGGTTTCTGAACTAGAAGTGTTCGAACAGAGCGCGGGCAATGCAACCGGACTCGATTCCGAAGATCGTTATAGTTGGCGCTTGTCTACGCTGTGGCAGCCGAATGAATCGATTGAGTGGCTAGTGAGCGCTGAGCGTTACCGAGACAGAGGGACTGGTAGCGCTGAGTTAGACCCAACACTTGTTGAGCAAGGCATTAGGGCTGTTGTACTAGACACTGAACCTTTTGTGGACTTAAAAAATGATGTTTTGCGCTCGAGGTTGACATGGGCTTTTAGCAGCGGGTCGTCGCTGATATATCATGTTGGCTTAGCAAATATGAGTCGTCGTCAATTGTATGACACTGATCAAGGCCGTACGGGAGACTTTGAGGTCGAGCGCACAGTAAGTTCTGACTTCGATTTCTATTCCCATGAACTCTTGTTTAAGAGTGCTGAAGATTTGCAATTAAATTGGCTCGCGGGGGTGTTCACTTCACGTGAGTCGAACAGCATTGTCTTTGCGGTAGATCAACAGAACAGAGGTGGTCAACGGCGGATAAGCACCGTGCCAAGTTGGATTAGTGGCTTGCCTGGCGCAGCGGTTTCGTTTGCAAACCAACCCGAGCGACGCTCGGAGTCATTTGGCGCCTACTCGCAGCTTGTTTATCAATTAAACCACCTAACTCGAGTGACTCTAGGGGCTCGTTACAATCGAGACAAAAAATCTGATACCGGTGGTCGAGCTATAAACTGTCGCGTACCCTCGGCGTTTGGACCCTACTCGACACCATCTTCGCTCGGCACTGGGCCACCTTTGGCTAGTCAAGTTTTTGCAGATACAGGTGTGCAGCAAGCTATTCGACTAGGTCGGTTCTTCGATGAGGGAGGGCGTGTTGGTATCCAAGCCCAGCCGTGTTGGGTGAGACAGGTTAATGATATTCGCGCCAGTTGGAATAATGTTTCTGGACTATTTAGGTTCGATCACAAATGGAATGACGATGTATTGCTCTATGGGTCGTTAGCCAGTGGTTTCAAAGCCGGGCATATACAAGATGCCGGCAATATGGCTAATCCAGAGACTGTTGTTAGTTATGAATTGGGCTTCAAAACGCAATGGATTAACGACCGGTTAAGAATAAATGGGGCAGCCTATTATGCAAATTATCGCGACCTACAGTTTTCTGATGATGACCGAATTGATATCGACGATGATGGCGTCGCCGACACGGGCGGGAGCACGGTAGTTCGCAATGCCTCTAATGCTAGGGTGCAAGGTGTCGAATTAGAATTTCAATGGCGCCCGTCTAAGGCTCACACTTGGCGCGGCTCGTTGACGCTAACCGATGCACAATTTAAGCAGTTTGATATTCCAGACTCCTTATTTGGCGATTTATTTAACACTTTTTCAAGCCCCTCCAGCGCCGATGCCAGTGACAGTGTGAATCTTTCGGGAAATTCGCCACCGCGGGTGCCCGATTGGAAGCTCAATTTAATCTATCCATATCATCATCAATTTTCTTTTGGCGAAGCACACTTTGGCGGCTCGGCAACCTTGTCTGATGACTACTTTCTAGACATCTATAATCGCGACCGATTAGATGCTGGAGTATTTGACAGCCTGCCGAATGGTGGGCGTAATTTGGGCGTGCAAAAAGCGTACTTGACGTTTGATCTAAACGCCGGATTGTTGAGCCGCGATGAGCTCTGGAATGTCAGTATTTGGGTTAAGAACGTAAGCGACGAGAACATCAAAACCTTATCTGGAACCTTTATCACCGAAAACGGATTCATTGCTAACTATGCTCCACCACGTACTTATGGTGTGAATTTAGCATTCAATTATTAGCCGCGTTAGGAGCGGATTGCCTGATGTGGAGCGCGTCATATGAGTAACTATATGCAAAAGGATGAGTTGCAAACTATTATTTCTTTCAATTTATTGTTTATCTATGCAAACACCTTCCTATTTTTATAAAAAAGGAGCGGATTGTTTGGTGCTACACGTCATACTTAAGTAGTCCCGTATTTTCTTAGCCAACGTCGAATTTCATTGACTTGATTTTTTGGCGGGCGCGAGCGGCAAAGCTAATAAATTTGCCGATAGAAATAATTGAAAACGAAAACGATAACGATAACGCCAAAGCCGGCAGCAATGAGTAAGGTTTGAATATTCATAAAGAGAACCTCAGCCCGAAAGAAATGCGACACCCGATCGCAGAGCAACTTAGTCGTGCCTACCTAGAATTGAATGGTGAAATAGCGAGTTATCTAGTACGAAAATTAAATTTGTCACCACAAGCCGCTGAAGATTCAGTGCAAAGTGCATTCGAAAGTGCGCTGCGGATGGGGGCCGAGAAACTTTCGGAAATTAAGAATGCGCGTGCATTTATGTATCGCACGGCTTACAACGCTGGGGTAGACTATTGTCGACATGCACAAGTAGGACAGCGTCATATAGACGATGCGTGTGTCGATGCGCAAAAATACGTAGAAAGTGTTGACCCCTTTCGAAATGTCTCGGTCAAGCAAGAGCTCGATGTCTTGGTAACAGCATTAAAGAATATGCCAAAAAAACGGCAGAAACTAATCATTATGAATCGAGTGCAAGGCCTGTCGTATGCTGAAATATCTCGACAGCTAAGCCTGTCGGAGACGGTTGTGAGAAAGCATGTGAATCGAGCCTTAAGTGATTTGTTGAACGTATTAAGAGTGCGAACTGGCGAGAGCCGTAAATGAGTAGTATGAAAAACATTGGTCCAAATACATTAGTCTCGCTGGAAGGCACGAGCATTGAACTCAAAGCAGTTCAACTCGAAGCGATTGAATGGCATGAGCGCCTGTCTGGAGATACAAGCGCAAAAACTGAACAAGCATTTGACCACTGGATGGCGACTAGCGAAGAGCATCGCCAGGCCTATCTCGAAGCCGAGTTATTAGCCGATGGGCTTGCTCAGCTTGCTGCGCAGCCCAAGTTAGTTGAGACTTTAACCGTTTCTGATGATGTTGATCAACCGCCTTCACTAAATCTCATATCCCTGGTTAGCACACGCCAGCCTGTAAAATGGCTTCTCTCTGCAATGGCCGTTGCAGCTTGCGTTGCTATGGTAACTGTCCTCAATTTAGCTTGGTTCGGTAGTCAAGTAGAGCCAAGTCAGGTTGCTGTCGTGAAGACGTTTCAAACTCAATACCTTAGCAGCGCGGGCGAGCTTAGAAAAATAGCGTTGCCGGATGGAAGCAAGTTGACACTCGGCCCCAACTCATTGATTAACGTTAGCTATAGTGAATCAAGCCGCAAGATAGAATTGGTTTTGGGTGAGGTCTATTTTGACGTTACTAAGTCTAACAATAGGCCGTTTTTTGTCGAAGCTGAGCAAACATCGGTAAAGGTGGTTGGCACACGTTTTGATGTCAGGCGTTTAGCGGAATCTACCTCTGTATCTGTGGTTGAAGGCATAGTGCAGGTGTTCAATGGTAGAGACTCAGCTCGATTACGTTCTAATAGCGCGTTGCCAACGACGGTATTGGCGGGCCAGCATGTAAGGTCTGATGGTAGCAACGATATTGTGGTGCAAGAAGCGTTAGGCGAGCAGGACCTTGTGGCGTGGCTTGACGGCCGCTTGGTTTATCGTGGGGCCGAGTTACGCGATGTATTAGCTGATGCTAACCGCTACTCTAAATCTAGGACGATTCGATTGGATGACATGGCCTTGGGCGAAAAGAAAGTTACTTTATCAGTCAGTGTAGACAGTATAGATGACTTGCCGTTGATGCTAGCTGAACTAATGAGTTTGGACATAAACCAAAGCTCGTTTGAAACGGTCTTGAGTATTAAGCGCTAACTACCACCAAGCTAATTTTTTGATTATTTAAACCCGCTCTCTCTAGGCGGGTTTTTCATTTCTGGTTCTACTATTAAATAGCTTATTAGCAAGCAGATTGTTAGCCGCAAAGAGAGAATAAAAAATAAAAAGGGGTGGATCTCGAAGCTTTCTTCGTCACATGGGTAATAGGTGCAAATAACACTTATGTCTTGGCTGTCTAAACAGACGCTAAATACCGATTATAGAGGAGAATAAAAATGAATAAAAAATTTCGTAGAACCAAACTTTCGTCCGCCGTGGCGATAAGCTTGGCGGTCGCGTTACCGACCACTTCTTTTGCGCAAGACAGTAGTGCGCAAGCAAGCCCCCAAACACTATTAGAAGAGGTTGTCGTAAGCGGCATTCGTCGCGCTCTAAAACGAGGCCAGGACACTAAGCGTTCTGCTGGTGGTGTTGTTGATTCAATTTCAGCTGAAGGTATTGGGAAATTTCCAGACAATAACTTAGCCGAATCATTGCAACGTATATCGGGTGTTTCCATTGACCGATCAGGTGGCGAAGGTCAGTCGATTACTGTTCGTGGCTTTGGTCCCGAATTTAATACGGTATTGCTCAACGGCCGTCAATTGGCATCCGAGAGTGATACTCGTGGTTTTGGCTTCGATACAATTGCGGCTGAAATGGTAGCCGGTATCGACGTGGCAAAAACAGCGTCAGCCAGTACCCAGTCCGGTGGTGTAGGTTCTACGATTAATATCCGCACCTTGCGTCCATTTGATTCGCCAGGCCTAAAAGTAGCCGGCAGTGTTAAAGCTCAATACGAATCATTGAGCGAAGAAAGTAGCCCAAGTATTTCAGGCTTATACAGCAATACGTTTAACGACAATACCTTCGGCGTTTTAGTTGCGGTATCTCGTCAAGAGCGTGATGTGCAATTAGACTGGGCACAAACTAATGGCTGGTTGGAAAATGTAGGTGTACCTCAAGATCAAATTAACGGTGGTGCTGGTTCTTCTGGAAATACATTTACCCCAAGAAACTTTGATCTGCTGCAATCGAGGCAAGAACGTGAACGTACAAACGCTAACGTTGTGCTGCAATTTCGACCTACTGACGACTTAGAAGTTAGTCTAGACTACCTATACTCAGAATTTGATGTTAACGATACTACAAGCTCTTATGGTCATTGGTTTACCGGTTCTAATCTCACCGATGTGACGCTAGACGGCAACGGCACCGCGATTGATTTACGCCAGGAAGTCGGCCTTGCAACAGACTTTCATGCTAAGCGCTTCAGTCGGATCACTGAAACGGATGCACTTTCATTAAACCTTAAATGGGATGTCAGCGATAACTTAGCACTGGCATTTGATGCCCATTCCTCAAGCGCTGATCGTTTTGAAGGCCCCTCCGGTGATGGTGATTTCTTATCTCTAATTGGTTATGCAAACAGAGTGCGTTTTCAAAGTGATGGCGCCGTTTTGCCATGGACCAGTGAATTTCAAACAGCAAGCCCTGGTGTTTTCAGCGGTCAACAAGAACTTGATGGCATTGCTTACCAAAACGGTGTTATACCGGCAGGAGTGAGCGACTATCTAGACCCAACTAACTTACGGGCACACGTGATGCTACGTCGTGGCTGGGCGGTCGAAGATGAGGTGGATCAATTCAAGTTTGACGGTGTTTGGAATAACGATACTGATCAAGGCCTAGTTCAAGCCAAGTTCGGATTAATGAGTTCGACAGAAACTAAGTCATTAACGCGCTGGGATAATGAAGGCGCTGGCATTCACTGTACCTTCTGTGGTTATCCAGATGCGCCTACCGTTACCGGCATTAATGTTCAGCGTTTGGATGGCGGTAATGATTTCTTGAGCGATGTTAGCGGTAGTGGTCGCACTCCAGCAGTATGGCTATCTCATAACGGCGAAGCTCAATTTGCCTCCGTGAGCGCGTCTAGCGGCTTAAACTTTGATGCTGTAATCCGTGATAATTCGTTTACCGTTGAAGAAGAAACAATTTCATTTTATGCCGAGTTTGATTTTGCTGGCCTAATCGGCGACATGCCAATCTACATGACCGCCGGCGCACGCTACGAAGACACAGATGTAACTGTAAACGGTACTGAAGCCTCTATTGCAGGCTTGCGTATTTTAGACCGAACAGAAATGTTGGCACAGTTTGGCAATGCAAACGCTATCAACACTAAATCGAGTTATTCAAAGCTGCTGCCGTCAATGAGCACAAAACTTGAGATAAACGACAAGCTAGTGGCACGGTTTGCAGCGTCACAAACGCTCACTCGACCAACCTTGCGTGACATGGCGCCAGTGACGGTAATTGGTACTACTCGACAAGGCGGTAACTTAACCTCCTCTTCGGGTAATCCTGAGCTGCTTCCATTTGAATCGGACAATTTAGATTTTTCATTTGAGTACTATTATGGCGACGTAAGCTACGCTTCAATCGGGTATTTCCGTAAAGATGTAAATAACTTTATCGTTACCGGCACTGAAGATCTTACTTTTAATGTAGCGGATGGTTCACCACTGCTCGACCCATCAACTGGCAGTAATCCAGATGCCCCCGATGCGGGAGATACGGTCGCTGTTTTCACCAATACGCTGCCATCAAATGGCCAAGCGGCAACCGTAGATGGCTTTGAGTTAACCGTGCAACATGAGTTTGGTGACAGTGGTTTTGGCTTGATCGCCAATGCAACCTTCGTCGATACCGATAGTGAGTTCAACCCAGCTGATATTTCGCAAACGTTTGCGGTAACTGGCTTAAGTGATTCGCTAAATTTGGTTGGCTATTTTGAGCGCGGCCCATTTCAAGCGCGATTAGCCTATAACCAACGTGACGAGTTTTTGCAGTCGTTGACTCAACTCAATGGCGATGGTGTGCAATTTGTTGATGAATATTCGCAATGGGATTTCAGCGCGAGCTATGACATTAACGACAGTCTCACCATGTTTGTTGAAGGCATTAATCTGACCGAAGAAGTGGTTACCAAGCGAGGCCGTTTTAGTAATCATTTTCTACTTGCTGAAGATTCAGGTCGTAGGTTATCACTCGGGTTCCGAGGCAGTTGGTAGTTAACAAGTTAAGGTAATGCTTATCAGGGTGGCACCGTTTCGGTGTCGCCCTTTTGTGCTTTATAAAACTCTTGGGCTTTGGAGGTGAAAGATGAAAACGATTGATTCGATAGTTGTGGTTGGCGGAGGCACCGCCGGTTGGTTGACAGCTGGGCGGCTGGCCGTGGAACAACGACAGCGACGGCCAGATCGTCCAGTACGAGTGACCTTGGTAGAATCACCGAATATTCCGATTGTTGGTGTTGGCGAAGGCACTTGGCCGACCATGCGCGCCACGCTTAAACGCTTAGGGATAAGTGAAACAGATTTTATTCGAGAGTGTGATGCTACATTCAAACAAGGCGCGAAATTTGCTAAGTGGTCAGAAAATCGTGATAACGATTTCTACTATCACCCGTTGATGATCCCGCAAGGATTTCCAACAATCGACCTCGCTACTCATTGGCTAAGCAATGAGCGTAGCGATTCATTTTCTAATGCTGTTTGTTTTCAAGAACAACTTTGTGAAAATAGCATAGCCCCAAAACTGATTTCCACGCCAGAATACAGTTCGGTAGCAAATTATGCATACCACTTAGATGCTGGCAAGTTCGCTCAGTATCTACAAAAGCATTGTACAGAATTGCTTGGCGTCACTCATGTACTAGCCGACGTAGAAACGGTATTGAATGACGATGACGGTGATATTCGGGCATTAGTCACAGCGCAGGCAGGCCAGGTTGAGGGTGATTTGTTTGTTGATTGTAGCGGTTTTAGCGCATTGTTAATTGCTAAGCATTACGATGTGCCTTTTAATGACTGCTCCTCAGTACTGCAAATAGACCGCGCTTTAGCATCACATGTCGCTTACCCAGAGCCAGACAGCCCAATACCCTGCCACACGATTTCTACTGGCCAAAGTGCAGGTTGGATTTGGGATATCGGCTTACGACATCGTCGGGGAGTAGGATACGTCTACAGCAGTGATTACATCAGTGACGATCAAGCTGAACGCGAGCTACGCAACTATATTGGTGAGCATGAAATTATTAACCAGCCACGTCGTATTGATATTAAGTCGGGTCACCGTGAATATTTTTGGCATCGAAATTGTGTGGCCGTTGGTTTGTCGGCGGGTTTTTTAGAGCCATTAGAGGCATCCGCGATTGTACTTGTTGAGTTATCAGCCAACATGATTGCTGAACAGCTACCGGCAACACGTTCAGCGATGACTATTGTCGCTAAGCGATTCAACACCACGTTTCAATATCGCTGGCAACGCATTGTTGATTTTCTAAAATTACACTACTTGCTAAGCAAGCGTGACGAGCCGTTTTGGCGCTCAATGTCAGACCCCAATTCAGTCTCTGAATCGCTGGCCGAGCAGCTTGAGTTATGGCGCTATCAAGTGCCCTGTAATCATGATTTCGAGTCCAGTAATGAAGTTTTTCCGGCGGCAAGTTATCAGTATGTTTTATATGGCATGGGGTTTGACATCGATAGGCAAAACCATCGACTTTCGATGTTAAGCAGTGCGCATGCTGAGCAAGAATATCAGCGAAATGCTCAAATAACACAGCAAGCGCTATCTAAGCTTCCGAGTCATCGTGAACTGATTAATAAAATTCACGACTACGGTATGCAGGCAATTTAAAAATACAAGCGTTTCAAAATAAAGCCGCTGAAGAAATCGGCGCAACCTAGGAGGAGTTATGAGTAATATCGTATCACTAAATTTTGATAAACATTCGCACCTGCGAGTGCAAGCAAGCCTGCGCCATCGCAGTGCGGTTAATCAACATTTAATGCCATTGGTTCCGGCTGAGTTCGGGCGAGCTAGTACCTGTTTTCCGATTATCGTGACAAAAAATGCAGACACTGGTGAGTTCACCTTTTCAGCAATGATGGGGTTTCAACCAGGCGAGAACCTGTTTGTACGAGAAGGTCGATGGGATGCCGACTATGAGCCATTACAAATCCAGCGACAGCCTTTTTTCGTTGGCGATGACCACGACAGCAAGGTGGTGTGCTTTGACTCTGAGAGCTTAGCCTTAAGCGCTGATGATGGCGAGCTACTATTTAACTCGAAATCGCAAGCCAGTGATTACCTGCAGACGGTCGAACAGATTCTGAATCAGTTGATGGGCGGTGAGATTGAGTCTCAGAAGCTAGTTACCCAATTAGTCGACCTAAAACTGCTTACACCCTTCAGCCTCGACATCGAGTTTAATGATGGAACCAAGCAAGCAGTGCAAGGGGCCTACATGATTGATGAAAATAGAATGGCCGAGCTAGACGATCAAGCAGTATTGCGTTTATATCGATCTGGGGTAATAGGTCTTATGCACAATGTACAGAATTCGATGCATCAATTACCAAATTTGATTGCGCGAAAAAACAGAATGCTTGATACCGCTAAAAGCTGGTTTGAGAGCGCATAGTGGGCAAATTCGAACATTTCTTTATTGGCATTGGGCGTTGGCCGATTGTCGTCATTGATGACTTTCATGACGACCCAATGATGCTGGTCAACAATGCTGGCGATATCTCGAGTTTTGAGAGCTACAAAAATGATTTTTACC
>JAESTB010000011.1 GCA_016763815.1 Arenicella sp. | reverse complement strand
CCGTTGTATCAGCTTGAAGCCTTATCTTTGCACGAAGCTGTGCCGGGCCATCATCTACAATTAGCCTTAGCACAAGAACTCGATCTGCCTGATTTTAGAAAGTACGGCGGGCAGACCGTTTTTGTCGAGGGGTGGGGCCTGTATTCAGAACGGCTTGGTCTGGAAGTGGGCTTCTACCAAACGCCGTATACTAACTTCGGTCGACTTTCATACGAAATGTGGCGCGCCTGTCGTTTAGTGGTGGATACCGGATTACACAGTAAAGGCTGGAGCCGACAGCGAGCGATTGACTACATGGCCGAAAATTCAGGCTTATCGATGAACAACATTACCTCAGAAGTAGATCGCTACATATCATGGCCGGGGCAGGCTTTAGCGTATAAAACCGGTGAGTTGAAAATTCGAGAGCTTAGAGCAAAGGCTGAAAAGCAGTTAGGCAATAACTTTGACGTGAGGGAGTTTCACGACAAAATATTAGAGAACGGAGCGTTACCACTCTCGGTATTAGAGCAATTGATCGATAAATGGTTGATGACTAAGACTTGAGGTCTGGCGTTTAAGGCTAAAATCGAACGGTAAGGGTTTAAATAGCTAAACCCTATTATCTAAGTTCTAGCTGTAATAGCTAGAACTTGACCTGACAAGAACTACTCGCGAGTTCGGATAATGCCGTGCAACCAATGGTTGATGAATTGGCTCAAAGTTGCCCAGAGGCGATCTTGAGTGAAGCCGATGAGAGTATCTAAAAGGAAACCGTAATTAAAGAGACCCAGATCATGCATTGAGATTTTTCCGCTCGCTTCGCTCGGTCAAAATGACAGAAAGTTGCGGTGAGTTTAACTGATCAACGCAACACTTTATATTATCAATAATAAAGGGGTCTGCATAAGATCGTCATTTAAAGAAGCCTACGGTGTTACTCCAAGGCATTATTTAGCTATGCACACTACTACTTAAGAGAGTCGGTTTCGTGATAAATAAAAGTTGTGAATGGCTGTTTTTAGTATTTCAAGACTCATTTAAGTATGTCAATGCGAACGGGTAAATACGGCCCTATATAGTCAGCTGCTTTTTAAGCGGCTGCTCTCCCAGTCGCTAGGAAGTGAGCCCAATCCTCTCGACCTCGGGATAAACATTTCTCGACAGCACTTGCCACATCATAAGGGACCCTTATATGTTCGATAATCCATTCACCATTTTGTATTTCTGCAATGGCATATGAAGCTCGATCACTATAGTTTTCCATTGAGTGAACTACTGGTTCTTCGTCAGTATAAGCCTGTAAACCAACGCTTCCAGGGTTTAGTACGAGGGGGCCTGAACTCAGCTGAACTAGCCTTGGTGTATGGGTATGACCGCAACATATCAATTTGGTTTTTTGGCCTGTTAAGAGCTCATGTATTTCATCATCTGACCGAAGCTGAGCCGAGCCCGATGAAACGTCTTCAAGTAGATATATCAAGTCGTTGCTTGGAGTGCCATGACAGAAGTACAGTTCTGTACTAACTTGCATATCAAAGGGCAGAGACCGCATCCATGCCAAGGGCTCATCGCCTAAATCATCCAATATAAATTGCATGGTAGGGTTTGAAGATATCTCTGCTGGGGTGGATTCGTAAATCTGACGGTCTTGATTTCCACTAATGGTTAGAAAGTCATTTTCCAATAACAAATCATATGTATCCCGAGGAGATATTGGCCCATAAAGAATATCCCCAAGATTAGCTAGAGTACTACACTCACGCAGTTTTGCATCCTGTAGAACTGCTTCAAGGGCATAAACGTTACTGTGAATATCTGAGAGAATCGCTATCTTCATTTGTATTTTCTATAGTCCGTCATGATCATCGAATGGCCATTTTGAGTGGCGAATTCTAAAGCCATTTCCCAATATCCACAAACACTGTTTCACTCATGCAAGAGGTCAGATAATATCTAACCATGTTTAATGCGCCAATGTTCAAGGCGCGTCTGATCTACTAATTATTTCAAGTACATTCTCTTCAGGGTCGATAACTTGAAGTAAATTAATTCCAAGTTTTTTATCACTAAAAATTCGACCAGCTTTAACTCCTTGATCATTTAGACATTGCTTCAGAGTTGAAAGGTTTGCGTTAGTGTATATCCCGAATTTCATAACGCCACGCCATTGCTCCGGTTTCGCTGTTCGCGCGTAATCTCTTCTTTCAAGAGCATCGTCTCGATTAAAGACTTCTACTACAAACTCTCCCTTGTTCATTAGCACTCCATTAACAGTGCCATCTGGAAAGCTAAACTCTTTTACTACGTTCAAGCCAAATGTTGTTTGATACCAACCAGCAAGCTTACTTTCCTTATCTGTTGTAAAAGCAATAAAGCTTGGCTCAATTATTGTCTTTTCAAAACAACTGGAGTCTTGTGCATATGCTCCTTTAATTGGAGAAGTTACACAGATAATCAACATTCCTAATAATACATTAGAACGGAAAATTGATATGGAGGTATTATTCAAGATCTTCATGAGTTTTCTATTATCCTACGAGTACGTCACAGAGGTTAATCGATAAAATTTTGAATATTTCAACAATTAAAATTTCTTATCATTCGTTTTTGCATGAGTACGGAATGTCCGTTCCGAGTATTCTAAAGCCCTTTCTGAAGCACAACAAAATAGTTTTACTCTGGTAAGAGGGCAGACCATATCTAGCCTTGTATTTTGAGTTATCAGATCAAGTTCAAACCTGGGCACTTTAGCATCTAAACCCGATGCCTAACGGTCTAACCTTAGCCATCGGCTTGAACGCGAGCTACTAAAGATCTAGCTGAGTTCGCATTTGATCTACGCTATGGTAACCGCCGGACATTTCTGACATGCGTTTTCCGTTGCTATCGGTAACCACAAAGTAGGGCACACCTTTAGCACCAATTTGATCAAAGAAGGCGCCGTTGGCGTCGGCTAAAATCGGTGCATCGTAGCGCTTGCTGTAGTCTAGAATCTTGCCCATAGAATCCTTGCCGATCACCACAGTCGCCTCGACACCGTTGTTAGTTGCGCTTTTCACTAATTGGTTGATCATTGGAGTAAGCGATTTGCACGAGGGGCACCATGGCGCCACATACACTATCAAACACTTATCTTGCTTGCAGGCGCCACCTACCTCAACGTATTCGTCCACCAATCGTGCATTTTTATATTGGTCTAAGCTTGCTCTAGGCATGTCATCGGGTAGGTTGATAAACCAGCCGAATAGCCCGATTGCCAATAATATTGCTAGTTTTTTCATGTTTTAACTGCCTATCTATTATCACTTGCCATTTCATTTTTGGCCTTGAAAACTGCTTCATCTACGGTCTTTGAGCGTGTTTTAGCTCGTGAAAGCTGAGGTCATTTGCGATGCAAAAAGCCTATTTAGTTAATTCTAAATAGGCTTTTTGGATCAAATGAAATTGAACAATTTTAGACTTTTAGAGTCTTATTAATTGGTAAGTCACGAATTCGAGTTCCTGACGCATGGTAAATGGCATTAGTGATACTCGGTAAAATCGGTGGTAAACCAGGTTCGCCAACGCCGCCAGGAGCTTGATCAGATTTGACTAAATGAACTTGTAGGTCGGGAACCTGAGGCATGCGCGAGACTGGGTAATCGTAGAAATTATTCTGTACCACCGCGCCATCTTTGATGGTGATCTCACTTTCCATCGCCATCGATAAGCCCATGATCATCGCCCCTTCCATTTGCGAGCGAACTCGGTCAGGGGTAATAACCAAACCGCAATCGATCGCGGTGTGCATCTCCAGTACCGTCACTTTACCGTCAGCAACACTGACTTTGGTGGCCGCTGCCGCGTAGGAATTAAAGCTCGCGGCGACACTGATTCCCCAGCCTTGACCCTCAGGCAGCGTATTGTCTGCGCCACTTTTGGCAACAAGCTCTTTCAGTACACCTTTAAAACGTGCTATTTGCAGATGGTACTTTTCATTGTCACCTTGGCCGTAGTGTGTGTAGGCTTTAAAACCCTCAGATCGTGGGTCAAAGGTACGGTCTTCGCCAAGTAGATTTATCCACATTTGTTGTGTGCTAATGCCTGCTTTGCTTGCCAGCTCATCAACGAATGAACCGAGTGCGAAGGCGTTGTTAATATTGCCAACTGAGCGAAGCCAACCGGTTCTCACATGGGTCGTGACTTCTGGAGTCTCGCAGCTCAAGTTTTTGATATCAAATGGAATATCAGCAAAGCCGAGGGATAAGTCACCGTCGGTTAAATGCGTGGTTTTGTCATTGAAAATCCAAGCAATTGGGGGTGCCACTACGCGCTGAATCCAATTGTCACTTCTGTTGTCGTCGGTTAACTCGGCTTTAATATAGTTTGCGGCCGTCGAGTGATAGAAACCATGCTTAACATCATCTTCTCGGCTCCAAACCACTTTAACCGGCTTGCCTGACGCTTTGGCCAATTCAACCGCCTCGATGGTGAAATCATTTTTGCTTTTGCGACCAAAGGCACCGCCCATCAGAGTGGTGTTGAATTCGACCTTGTCATAATCAGTCTTTGGGTCTAATCCAAGCTCTTCCAAGACTAAGTTCTTACCCCATTGAGCGGCCTGTGTACCGCTCCATACGCGACAGCGGTCACCGTCAATGACCGCCGTTGCCGCCGGTGTTTCCATTGACATGTGATGGTGATACGGCACCGTATAGGTTGCTTCGATAGTTTTGCTGCTGTCAAATTTATGCGCGTAGACGTCACCCTCTACCCGAGCTTCTTTACCCTTGCTAGCAACCTTTTTAATCAGTTCTTTCTTGTAAATCGCAGAATCGTGCGACACGTTTGCACCATGATCCCATTCAATTTTCAGCTTTTTACGCCCTTCAATTGCCGCCCATGTATTAGTCGCTAACACCGGCACACCAGACATCGGCTTTACGTTGACCGGAAAGCTTCGGTCCTT
>JAESTB010000101.1 GCA_016763815.1 Arenicella sp. | reverse complement strand
CGCTATTCTAAATAGAAAATAATAAAGCCTATGCCCCAAACTTCCGCTTTTCTTGTGTTTCTTGTGTTTCTAGTGTTCTGCTTGAGTGCCTGTGTCTCACTGCCGGTAATTGACCCCGACAGGGTTTCTGATATGCAGATAGTGTCAGATCGAATTGACTCCCTGAGCGCCGACCTTTCTGAACAGTTTTTGTTCAGTTGCGCTCAGAAGATTGAGCAGCTAGATCAAAAAATCGAACCTAAAGTCATTATTAAAGTGGTAGAGCGTTGTTCAAGCCAAAAGAAGGCTGTCAAAAAAAGGCCTAAAAAGGTTGTCGGTAAACTACGCCTTGGAGCGGTTGAAAAGGTTAGACTGATCAAGGAAAAAATCACTTACGCCGCGCGCATAGACACTGGCGCGGATTTCTCTTCTATTGGTGTTTACAATACCAAAACTTTTGAGCGTGATAGTAAAGATTGGGTTCGTTTTTCACTTGAAGACAGTGACGGTGCGACAAGATTCGAATACCCAATATTCGATACCATCCGAATTAAGGTGAGCAGTAGAGAAACGGCGAATCGTATCGAGATTAAGATTGATATCAAGATGGGTGGTATTAAATACAAAAAACAAATTTTTAATTTGGCTGATCGTAGTCACTTGAAATATCAACTGTTAATAGGGCGTAGCTTTTTAAGAGATATTGCCGTTGTTGATGTCAGCCGCAAAAATATTCAGAGGTCTAATTAGTCATGTCTGAAAGAGCGCCTTTCTTTTTTCTCATTTTCGTCTTGGTGGCGGTTGGAATCTCTACCATATATTACCGTCACGTTGAAATGGGTGTGCCCCTGACAGCCGGCGAGCAAGTAACGATATGGGAGGTCGAAGCACAAATCGTTTTCACCAGTGAAGAGGGAGCGGTTAATGTCCAACTAACCCTGCCAAAAGACGGGAGATTTAAGTTAGTCGAAGAATATACCGCCTCGCCTGCCTATGGGGTCAATGTTTTGAGAGAGCAGATGCCGCCTAAAGATGTCTGGAGCAAGCGCAAGGTAGAGGGCCGCCAAACTCTCTATTACAGAGGTTCATACAAAGAAGTTAATGATCCCGAAATGGACGCAGCACCGACCGATCCAGTTCAGACTGAAGTCTGGGATGAGCCTTACCAGAGTACCGCATCGACACTGTTAAAGGAGGCGTTTGATCGCTCCAGCAATGAGGGGCTTTTACTTCGTGAAATTCAGAACAGCCTGCGCATACAGAACCAAAGTGTTGCCTTGTTGTAACACGCTACACGCGATCTGAGGTTTTTGTGCATCTGTTACAAATGGCTGGAGTGGCTTCTAAACGGGTAGGTGGCTTGGTGCTGGAAGATGGTCGTCGAAAGCAATTTTTGATACCACTGGTACGAGTCTACGTAGATAAGAAATGGGAATTGTTTGACTTGGAATCATCGGGCCTAGACCCTGAATTGCCAATTCTAATTTGGCGGCAAGATTCATCTTGGCTGCTAGACGTAGAGGGCGGAGGTAACTCAAGCATCTCATTTTCGATAAGCAGTGTCACCAGAAGTGCGCTTCGCGAAGCGCAGAGTTTATCGGCCCACACTGACCTATTTAACTCGGGGCTCTACAATCTTCCGATCGCCGAACAGAATTTGTTTAAAGGAATATTGCTATTGCCAATCGGTGCCTTGGTTGTGGTCTTCTTGCGCGTCATTATTGGCTTGAAATGCAGCGGCACCTTTATGCCAATTCTGATCGCTACTTCGTTTATTCAAACTGAATTACTCAATGGAGTTATTGGGTTTCTATTGATTGTCTCTACCGGCTTGGTGATCCGCTCCTATTTGTCGCGTCTTAACTTGCTGCTAGTGTCGAGAATATCGGCCGTGGTGATATTAGTGGTTGGCATTATTACTCTTTTCACAATTATTGCCTTTCGCTTTGGCCTCACCGATGCGCTCACAATTACCTTTTTTCCGATGGTTATCATGGCTTGGACCATAGAGCGTATGTCAATATTATGGGAAGAGGAAGGCGGCAAAGAAGTGCTGGTTCAGGGAGGCGGCAGTCTGTTTGTGGCTGTAATCGCGTATTTGATGATGGACAATGCCCTGATTCGTCACTGGGCGTTTAATTTTCTCGGCGTGCATGCATTGATTATGGCGGCAGTGCTACTGATGGGGCAGTACACCGGATACCGTTTGTTCGAGCTAAGGCGTTTTAAACCAATGGCGGACTATTAATGTCCGGCCTGTTTAACCTAGCTAATCCGTACAAGCTTCGCGATCGCGGAGTCATGGGAATGGACAAGCGAAATTTTTCATATATATCGCGTTATAACCAGCGAAAATTTTTCCCTAACGTAGATGACAAACTAAAAACTAAGGTATTGGCGTTAGATTATGGTTTGGCCGTGCCTGAATTGCTTGGAGAGGTGCGCTATCAGCATGATGTAGCAGAGGTTTCTAAAATACTCGATCGATACCAAGGTTTTTGTATTAAACCGTCTAAAGGCAGCGGTGGCAAAGGTATTTTGGTGATAATCGGCTCAGACGAAAAAGGCTATAAAAAGGCCAGCGGCGAGCATATAACATACGATGAAATCATTCGTCATGTAAGCAATATTCTCGCGGGCCTATTCAGCCTGGGCGGTGCTGCCGATGTTGCAATGATTGAGGCGCTGATCGAATTCGATCCTGCATTCACTGGATTAAGCCATGAAGGCGTGCCTGATATTCGAATAATTGTGTTCAAGGGCTACCCTGTGATGGCAATGCTCAGGCTCGCCACACACGCGAGCGATGGCAAGGCAAATCTGCATCAAGGCGCTGTTGGGGTAGGTATTAACATTGTCGATGGCGTAGCCAAGGCTGCGGTGCAATATAATCGCCCAGTTAGCACCCACCCCGACACGGGTAGAGATCTTTTAGATATTAAAATCGAAGGCTGGCTAGAAATGCTGCATTTATCAGCCAGCTGTTATGAAATGTCAGGCCTAGGGTATCTCGGCGCCGATGTCGTGCTGGATCGTAATCGTGGGCCTATGATTTTGGAGCTTAATGCACGCCCTGGCTTGGCGATACAAACAGCAAATCGTATGGGGATGTTACCTAGGTTGCAGGCGATCGAGGCTATTGGCGGCAGGCGCGGCCCAAGTATCGAACAGCGGGTTGAGTTCGTAGTAGAAAACTTTAAATAGGCGACCCCTTGGGCTTGGGGGTTCTGATTACAACGGTGAGATCCATCGGCTGACTCGTAACGACGTTATCTGGGTGACATCAAAAACATTGGTAGTGAATTTTCATGGACAGCGATACACCCTTAAGTTAGTTCTGGCTACGCAGACAAACTTGATTAAATTAACCTGGCTTGTTACCTGCATGTGCT
>JAESTB010000100.1 GCA_016763815.1 Arenicella sp. | reverse complement strand
CTGAGCGTGAGCATGCTCGATTTACGACGCCCCACGGATGGCCCGCTTTGAGCTCAGAATACGTACCGCTGGACTAACTGATTCTAAGCTCGACTGAACCTAGGTTTAGTTAGCCTGAACCATTATCCAATATCGTCAGATTGACAAAATTTGTAAACTACATTGCATGAGGTTTCTGATCACTTAGTAAGACACGTCTTGGGGGCGAGTTAAGCGTGAGGCAGAAATCCCATCGGATGTACGACCGAACTCAACCATCGAGTGTATGTCTGTTAAGGAGAAGCTTTCTCTAGGGCCGTATAAAGTGTTTCCTAGACCGTGTACGACCTAAAAGAAGGTTTAGCAGCACAAGGGAGCTGTGCTGCACAGGGCGACATTTGAACTTTCTGAGTCGGGAAGTTCGAAAGTAAGGATGAGTTCTGCTCATGGATGAGCTCTTTTTATCAACTAATTCGATCGAAATAAACATTCAATATCAATGTAATGAGAGCAAATGGTCTCGTTTTTGATCTTTTCGTCACATAACTGAACGATAGTTTAGTTGCATGAACTAATCGCCAATGCCTGACAATGGTAAAGTTTTGTAAAATTTATTGCGTAGAGTTTGAGGTATTTAACTTAGGCATATCTTTGGGGGATTTGCCTTAGTTACTTACCGAAGACGAGCGAACCAACACGCGATTTTCGATGGGTGTGATGTGGGTTCAGGACGGTGTTGTTGAAAGTAATGACAGTCGCATGAAGCGTAAACGTTGCTAACAAGAATTTCTGCACCTCAACCGGATTTGAGGTGTCATGGAGAACTTTGAGCCTAGAGGCATGGCTCTGTAGGTGGAAGCAGTTCGCTCATGGATGAGCATATGATTTGTGTGGTGAGACAGTCAAATGGTCTTTAACGTTGAGGTTCAGCGATAAGCCAGAGTGTATTTCTGTCAGATTTACAGTATTGAGCGGGAGATGGTACGAGCTTGGGACACTCTATCTAAGTATTTCAGGGGATGTCTGGCATTTCTGGGTCAAAATGTCAGTTTATGGATAAGGCTCTCAAGGATGAGATTCTTTATGCTTATGGTCAGTATAAAACCACTGATTGTTCATTTTTTTCTTGCTTCAAGACGCTACAATTAGCCGATGAAGAAAATTAAAACAGGTGGTTTGCGCCGGCGTTTTGCGATTAGCGCGGCTGGCGCAAGAGGGGGGCTCGGCTTACTCTCGTCTAAAGCATCTGGATTATTGCTGCCGAAAGACAAACAGCACGCGCATCATCAGGCTGCATTAGAGCGTGAGGCGATGCGATTTGTCAAAGAGCTTGGTGAGCTAAAAGGTGCGTATGTTAAAATTGGACAAATGTTGGCGCTCTATGGTGAGCACCTATTGCCTAAGCCTGTCACCGATGCGCTGCATACATTAGAAGCACAAACTACCGAGCTCGAATGGAGTGTTGTTGAGCCACACCTACAAGCGGTATTTGGTGTAAAGCTAAAGGTTATCAAGATTCAATCTGATAGTTTTGCCGCGGCTTCACTTGCACAAGTACACATGGCGAGCGCTAGCGACATCGCCGAACGGATTTGTGTCAAAATTCAATACCCTGGTATAGCTGGGGCGATTGAAGATGATTTTCGTAATGTGACGCAAATGCTGACTCTCGCGCGATGGATTAAGTCAGGTAGGCAGTTAGAGGAGTTGACTAGAGAACTTAAGAAGCAGCTCATGCGTGAGGTCGATTACCGCTACGAACTTGAAACCGCTAAATTAGTCGGCGAAAAACTTGCCAATGACAGTCGATACCGAGTGCCGAAATATTATTCAGACTTGAGTAATGAGTCGGTTCTAACAATGGAGTTTATTGATGGCTATGAGGTGACGCACCCTAAGGTTCAAGCGTTAAGCCAAACTCGACGGAATGCACTCGGATTGTCAATGCTTGACCTGTTTTTCGTCGAAGCATTTGACTGGGCCTTGATGCAAACTGATCCTAATTTTGGTAATTACAGAATAGTAATTGATCAACATGGCGACCAAGACCAACTAGGCTTACTCGATTTCGGCGCTGTTCATCATTTACCCGGTAGCTTCACTAAACCCTTGCGCAAAACTATTCTTGCAGCGCATGCCGGTGATTTAGAGCAAACTATTGAAGGTGCGATCGAGCTTGGTTGTTTGCGTGAGTCTGATAGTAGAAGAGTGAAAACTTCTTTTGCTGAATTCTGTGCTTTTATCTTGGAACCATTTTCATCCGACATCAGCAAGCTACCGGATTTTTGCAAAACAGCTGATGGCTTATATGATTGGCAAACGTCTCGTTTACTTAAACGTGCTGGCAAACTTGGCAGTGAGGGCATGCTGGTAAAAGGGTTTGTGATCCCGCCCGCCGAATTCATGCTGATGGTGCGTAAACTGACTGGGGCTTTTACTTTTGTATCAACCCTTGGGGCTCAATTGGATAGCGCGTTTTTACTTGAAAGGTATCGCCAGTAGTTTTTTGCTCAGGTGATAGTTGCTAAAGGTGATAGTTGCTAAAGGTGATAGTAAATTTGGCGGATAGCCAACAAGGGGCTAGAATGAATTAAAAAGGTCTTAGGATAACGGTCGCACAGCATAAAATGTGCAATAGCGTTATGCCGAGGTCGCACATTATTTACAAACGCTATGCAAACACATTAAGGAGACTTACCACTCGCTATGTCAAAAAAATTCGTTGAAATAGAGAACCTTTCTAAGCAATACGGTCGTACTACGGTGTTGCACGATATTAATTTGAGCATCGGTGCGGGTGAAGTGGTCGGGCTGATAGGCCCCAATGGCGCGGGTAAGTCGACTTTGCTCAAGGCTATTATGGGTTTAATAAAATATTCAGGAAAGCTTTCTATTTTCGATAAGGACCCGTTTAGAAATCGAACCGAGTTGCTTGAAAATATGAGTTACATTGCCGATGTTTCATCATTGCCACGTTGGATGAAGGTCAAAGATCTATTGGAGTTCGTTGAGAAAACACATCCTAAATTTGATATAGCTCGTGCCAAAGAGTTACTTAAAGACACGCCGATAAAGCCAAATAGCCGAATTGCAACGCTATCAAAAGGAATGAAGACGCGACTGCACTTAGTGACGATTCTGGCCATAAATACTGATTTCCTAGTGCTAGACGAGCCAACGCTTGGTTTAGATGTTTTGGTGCGTCGAGATTTTCAAGATCGCTTAGTGAAAGACTACTATACGCAAAATCGTTCGATCCTTATTACTACCCATCAAGTCGATGAAATTGAGAGTATTCTGACTCGGGTTGTATTTATTAAGGAAGGGCGCATTACGCTGGATTTTCAAATATCTGAATTGAAGAACCGCTATCGCAAGCTGATAACCAATCAAAACGAGGTGTTTAGCGACCCCAAGCTAAAACCGATTTACCAAAGGTCGTTGCCAGAACACAATGAGCTGATTTTTAAAGATGTCGAGGCCTCGGCTTTGACTGAGTATGGTCGGGTAGTCGCCCCGAGCCTTGAAGACTTGTTCGTCGCTATTAACGCTTAGCTGATGATTTAAAGGAGAAGTGATATGAACGTAATGTTAGCCCTACTAAAGCGTGAAATTTTAGAGCATCGTAATATTTGGTTGATACCAATGATTTTAGTTGGTTTGGCGATGCTGGTGCGCTTGTCGCTGATGTTTGGGAATTTAAATCTCGAGTTTGAATTGCCATCTCAGCTGCAGATTGACGACCAAGTAAACAGCGTTGTCAATGGTGTGTTGGCACGTGGCCTCAACCTGATGAACTACATCATAACCATGACAATCATGATTGTGGCGTGCTTTTATACTTTGTCTTGCCTGTATAGCGAGCGGCAGGATGAGAGTGTTT
>JAESTB010000099.1 GCA_016763815.1 Arenicella sp. | reverse complement strand
TCGGCGGGGTAGACATAGCGACTTGGCTCATGTTACCGCCAGTGCCAGTATTGTGTGGATCTGCACCAACAAAACCATCGAATTGAAAGGTGTAAACGTAGTTATTTGGTCGCTGTAATATGGGCCATATATCTTGATAAAATTTGGCATAATAATTCTCGTTAAACGAGCCATCATTGCGCCAAATTGCAACCTCCTCTTCAGTTTTAGGCGAATTGCTCGCCACGTCGTAAGGCGCCACGCCATAGATTTGAGGCTGATATTGAAAGTCTCGCACAAACACATCGAACATCGCTTCGTCCAGTGTGATCATATCGAGCATCTCAGGCACATAACGCGGGTAGCCGACCACCACCCAGGCCGGAACCTGAACTTCCATCGAGCCTGATGTGGGCGTAATCACCTTTTTACCGTTCTTATCAAAGCTCTCAACGTCGTAAGTGAACTCAACGGCGGCGGTTTCTGGCCCATCGGAAATATCGTCATACCAGTGATCGTTATTAACGAAGCTAGTGATCACCGGAGTATCACTAGAACCAGAGTGACCACGCCCGCCGAGTACCACTAATCGAGCATGCTTATCTTGCTTATTTGCGATCAATTCACCCAAGGTAGAAATTGGATTCGGCTTTATATCTTGCGGCGGAAAGGTCTGTGGGTAGCCAGGGTTTTTGCCCTTAGTAAACTCAGCATTCGGTGACTTCCCAGACACCGTTAGCGGTCCTGGATCAGTAATCAGTTGCCGGCGTTTATTCGGCTCAGTAACATGCGCATTACGCAGCGGGTGTGACGAACTGTAACCGTGGCTGCCGTCAGTCTCGAGAAACTCGTACCAAGAACTTTTTTTATTCGCCAAATGCACTGTCCAGCTGATATCAGTTACCGTGCCCTGCACCGGCGTCGGTGCGGTAATTGAGCTAGCAACCAAGAAAGAGTAAGTACCGCCAATTTGAATTTCTTCGCCACCGCTCGGCAACTGATCATTGCAGGCAAATACTCTAAACCTCGCCGCCTGACGCTTTAATTTAGATAAGTCGCCTTGCTCCTTATATTCAGTAACGCGCCTAGGCTGGCCCTTATCACGCTGTTCAACACCGTGTTCATCGCACTCGATTGGCGCGGCACCGGGTTGCTCTGGTGCAAGATAAAATTGCTCGCTATTACCCAAACGGGCGATGCCAATAGCTGGGTGAATCTTAAACTTAGTGTTTGATGTTGTACTTGATTTTTCGCTCATTTGTCTCTCTCCTAGTCCATGAAGTTAAGTGATACGCCGTCGAGGTAAAGCGCATTCTCAAGAGGCTGGCCATCTAAGCCGACCACAACAATATGCACACTAATATCGTCTTCGCCTTTGGCCAGCATGCGGTTAACCGTATCCGTTACATCAATGCGATAATTTCGTGGTTCGTTATGATTGAGAGTGCGCCGATCAAAATGTCGTGTTTTATCCAACGGTAAATTACAGTGCCCTGGGCCGCCATGACATGTGCCATGAAAGGTATGTAATTCTGCCGCAAAATGTTGATTATCTTGCATCGTGGTTGTGTGGCATGCCGAGTCATCGTTCAGATAAATACGCAATACCGAACTCGGTAAATTTGCATGCTGCACCCGATGCAAGCGAACTTCAGCCTTCTTAAAGGTATCGAGTACTTGCCAATCCACATTGGCCGTTTGTGAATTAAACTTAGTCATACTGTACTGACTGGAGGTTTTGTAATGATGGCTACTGCGCATGTACTCATAACCCAACTTACGCGTACTCATAGTATCTCTTACGGTCAGAGACCAAGGGGCCAAGACCCCATCCATATCATCTGGGCGGCCATTTGAGTGGTTCTCTTGCCACTGCGCCCAGATTCGATCTACGTTGCTATGATGTGCCCAAAAAATCGGATCAAAAGCGGTCACACGCGCATCTACCATCAGACCATTCGGCGGGTTATCTGGGTTTTGAGGATCGGGTGTAATGCCTAAGTCGCTGTATATTTTTATCCATTTAGGGTTAGCGGATCGTGGGTAATTGGGGTTAGTACCACCGGAAAAATTATGCATCCCATTGTGCACCTGTTCGAGGGTACCAAAATGATGGTCGTGCTCGGGGCCACCGCCAAATGCGTTCCAATTAGGGGTTTGTAACACCCTATCAATATCCTCGGCCGTTGGGTAAGTCGTCGGGTTGCCCTGCGCACCAGGCCAACGCTTAGGTGTCCAAAATGGGTTGATGCGCAATAACTCGAGATAAATCGCTCTGATCGTGTCGGTCCATTGCGCCTGACTTGTCTCGGGGTTCACCTCGACCATAAATGGAATGCCAACGGCCTTAAGAAAGCGATTACTAGATTGGTAGACTTTGGCCGCTTTGGTCATTTGCGCCAATTTGTTAAGTTGCGTGCTGCTTAGAGTAATTCTTTTCTCATTTGCGGCCGCTGCCAAGGTTTCGTAGCCGCGTTGATCGAGCCAGCAAGCAAAACGTTCAGGCAATATTCCTTGATCTAACTGCTTGGTATTAAAGGTGTCTCTATTCTCATTGGCATAGTCTGACCAAGCCCAATAAGGAATGGTTATATGCTCGTCAAAGTCTTGCAGCATCTGCTCAAAGAAATACAAATAAAGCCGATGCCAAGGCAGAAACTGTTCCCAACCATGCTGACACGAATTGGCATGCATACGGCCCCAGAAAGCGAAACTTCGTTCGTCCTGGTAATGCCCATCAAAGGTATGCATGCAGGCAATAGCGTCAGTTAGTCGTTGCACCTCGGTGTCGGTTAAGCAGCCTATCTCCTTACGCACCTTAAGACCTTTCTGCGATGCCTGAGAAATATTAGTACATTGATCGCTGGTTTTATGTTTCGAATCACCGCATGCCAGTGCTAACAAATTCGATCTCTCGGCACGCAATTGAGTCGTCTTGTCGGTAACATCAGGGTCTTTCTGGCAGCCATCATCTATCCAATTGGCAATCGTCGCGATCTCAGATTCGGTTATATCGCGTTTGGCTTCCCACAGCAACGGAGGGAAAACTGTCCCATCAAACGGCGCCTGCCCACGTAGGCCGATGATCAAACCTGATCGTTCGCTTCGGGACGTATTCGCCGCGCCGCCAAAGCCTCCGCGCCCGCCGCCACTAGGCCAACAACTCGAGTCCTCCACTAGGTTTGCACTCGGATCATCACTTGAAGTTGATCCGCAACAAGAACCAGAGTCTTGAGGTCCATCGTCATCACCGGTTTTTGAATCAGGGGCCGCGGCAATCAGCTGGTTGCCATACAATTTGGCACTAAGCAAGGTATCGTAATCCATCCAGAACGCGGCTAGGCCCTGATAATCTGGGACTGTATTACCTTGAACAGACGTTAAAATGGAACTTACTTGACTAAACGTTCCTTGCCGCTTTGCTTTCTTTCCGGTCATCTGAGCCTCCGTACATTAAGGTCTAAACTAGATTTTCTAAAGTTAGGCTATACAAGCTGGAGCATTAGCAAACAAAAGGCTATTACGCCGCTGATCAACTGCCTCATGACCGACAAGGTCAGTAAAGTTTTACGCTGTAATTACAAAATAACAATACCAGACCTCACTGAATGCAAGCCAAGTGAATCCCTGGACCCAAAAACGCTTCTTGAGTAATGTAATAGAGTGTAATGGT
>JAESTB010000098.1 GCA_016763815.1 Arenicella sp. | reverse complement strand
TTGCTTCAATACCAACTTGCATCAACCAGCATTGGGCCGTACTCAGGCTGTGCTGCAGGATTGGATGGTTCTTCCTTTACGTAAAAAACCGCAGCGCGAACAATGCCAATAATTTGCTCGGAACCTTCATTTACTGATAAATTTATCGTGTATCGACCTGACGTGAGTGGTAAAGATCGAATTTTACAACGCAGCATAAAGTCACCTAGGCCCTGCTGCATTTGAAAACCGGAGTTATTGGAATTGATGAGGAATAGTCGCGCTCCGGCATCATCATAAACCCCGATAGAAACCTCAGCTCTACTTAGTTTTATGTGCTTACTTCCAGATATTTCGACTACACAAGCGGCCATAGGGGCTATATGATTCTTTGTGTCGTTTGTGTCGTCTGCGTCGTCTGTAAGGCTCATGGCACTAATGGTAATCTTATTGTTAGACGCAATCTTATTGTCTGCGCCTTGATCATTTGATGCTTCGTAGGCATTCAGAACTGTCTGAATGCTGCCATCCATCTTTACCTTGCCCTCGTCTAGCCAAATCCCCCGTGTGCATAAACGAGATACAGCAGCGGTATTGTGACTGACAAAAAATACTATGCGACCGCCACTGGCAACGTCTTGTATTTTACCGAGACATTTTCTTTGAAACGCCGAATCACCCACTGCGAGCACTTCGTCAATTACCAAAATGTCGGCCTCTAGGTGGGCTGCAACTGAAAATGCCAAGCGAACATACATGCCGCTTGAATAGCGTTTGACCGGTGTGTCCAAAAAAGCTTCGATTTCGGCAAAGGCCACTATATCGTCAAGCTTTAGGTTTATTTCTTTCCGACTCAAACCCAAGATCGCGCCATTTAAAAAAATGTTTTCACGGCCGGTTAATTCAGGATGAAAACCTGTGCCGACTTCCAATAAGCTTGCCATTCGACCGCGATATTCAATTTTACCTGTAGTAGGGGCAGTAATGCGGCTAAGAATTTTGAGTAAAGTGCTTTTACCTGCACCGTTACGACCAATAATGCCAACGATTTCACCTCTGTTCGCTGAGAAGTTTATATCTTTTAGCGCCCAAAATTTAGTTTGGGTGGCGTCAGTACCTCGAAGGCGTCTGAGTTTTCTAAACGGGGATATTAAAGAAGAGAGAACCATTTCACGGAAAGACTGACCTGCAACTAGCTCAGAGCCGAGAGTGTACTCTTTTGAGATTCCACTGATTGAGATAACTGGCTTCATATTATGTCTGCAAATTTTCGTTGTGTTTTTTCGAAATAAAACATACCCAAGATAAAAATAGAAATGGAAAGCACCAGCGACACTAAGATTCCTAGGGCATCAATTTCCTGACCGAGAAAACTTGCTCGTATTCCGTTTATCCATCCGTACATCGGGTTTAAGTACAGTAGCCAACGCCATTTTTCCGGTACAAACGAAATCGGATAAAGTACCGGAGTCAGATACATCCAAATCTGAATCATGTAAGGAACAACGAATTTAAAGTCTCGATACATTACTGTGATCGACGCTAACCAGCTTCCCAGACCAATCGACAAGATCATTAGACCAAATAAGAAAAAAGGCACAAATAAAATGTTAAGCGTGACTTCTTGAGAATAAAAAAGCATTAAAAGCAGCATCAAAACGGCACTTATTACGAAATCGATACAGGAGACACCGATAGTAGCTATTGGGATGATAATACGTGGGAAGTAGACTTTACTCACTAAATTGCTGGCGCCAATTAACGACCCCGCAGACGAACTTATCGATGAAGCAAAAAAATTCCATGCTAACAAGCCTGAAAACACGAATACCGGGTAAGGGTAGCCATCAGACGGGATTTTTGCGAGTCTGCCGAATATCAATGAAAAGATTAGCATCATGGTCAATGGCTGAATTACCGCCCAAGCGATACCCATAACTGTTTGCTTGTAGCGAACCTTAAGATCCTTAACTACCATTACCCAAGCCAGCTCTCGATAAGCCCACAGCTCGGTCAAATTCACAAACGACCAAGACGAGTTTGGTTGTATTACTACCGATTGTGATTGACTGCTTCTATCGCTATTTTGCAAAATGATTTTATGTTTGTTTGATCGGCTTTTGATTATACATAAATGTTTGAATTTCGGTTGGGTGAAGCGTGCTGTAACAATAATTTTTTAGTTGTTTACCTTACTTTTACATGGCTAAATAAATAATATGTATTAGGCTTGCTGTCCTGCAGCGTTACGCTAGTTTTAGTTGCGCCTCCAGTTTGATCAACGCTCATTTAGATAGCGGCTTAGTCGATATGCTATGGCAAGATTTTCCACCTTGCGCGCCGCTCTTGCTAAACTCTTGGACAATATAAATGTCGCCGTTTGAGCGAAACGTTTACTGCATGGCTAGTTATTGTTCTATGTCGAACATTTATTTGCATTGCGTAAGAGTAGACGTGTTTGCAACGGCTACTATTGAAGTTAAGGCATGTGAAATGCACGTTACCGCATCTGCTGTGGGTGGTGGGTGCTCCCGAACACACAAAGCCTTGAACTATCAAGGCAGCTCTAAACAAACTAAGCAGCATGCAAAGATACGAGCCGATGGCACTTTGCGCCCAAAGGAGATTCAAACTCGATCTCTAAGATAACTGAGGATTTACTTGGCAATGATCAGTTACATCATAGGCCCGTTAACAACGGGCAAAAAATATTATGGAAAACTTCACTTATATTCAGCAGTTTGAGAGATAATTAGCTCTGTATGAAAAAAATCTTCGCAGGCAGTAACAAATGAATTCAGTGGCACCGAAGAATTACTCTAAAACTAGTTTAGTGATGCCCTTGTTTAATCAGGGGACTTACCTTGCCAGCGTAATAAAAAGAGTGTTGTCTCATAAGTATCCACATCTGGAAATATTAATGACTGATGGTGGCAGTAGTGATCAACCAGCGAGCGTTATCAAGCGCTATGCAACCCAGATGATGTTCAGGCGAAGTGATTTTCGACGACGAGCGGGCGGCATTAACTCAAAGCTTTACTATATTATGGGTTTTGATCTGTTTTACAGAATGTCGAAATTCGGGCGATTTAAGAAGGTATCGCTATACCTGGGGTGTGCTTGTTTTCGCCACGAGTCAAAAGTCTCCAATACGCAAGAACTTTTGGCGCGCACGATGGCTGAGGCTAAAATCAAATATGGTCTTAAGGAGCCAGGCTATATTATGTCTCGCTTACTTAATCGATTTGACCGTTTTCAATTTTTGTTGTATCGCCGTTTATTTCGGCCGCATTCTGACCCTGATCAGGCGTCGGATTAATGACTTTATTAGAACGATTGGTAGCGGCATGCTAGTAGGTATATTTTTTGCTATATTAGCGATCGGCTGCATACGGGGGTTGACTCGTGATGTTGGTATTTCGGGCTTTATTGTGGCCATTGGCTTTTTGCAAGACCCCGCTAGAAAGCTGATTGCTGGTGAACCCGTGTACATGACTATCATGGTTGGCTGCTTAGTTGCCTGCATTGCTTTAAGGCGTTTCTTTGTTTCACAAGATTCGCTTATGGAGCCGTTCTCAAAGTGGAGCAGTCAAATCATGTCTCCATTGAGTATTTATTTATCGATCATCGTTATTCAAGGCGGTCATTCTCTTTTAAGGTACGGCTCGCCAATATTGACTGGGTTGGGTGCAATCTTTTATATCGCTCCTCTGGTAGCCATTGTGGTTGGCTACTCGCAGTTTTATCGATTTGAACTGGTACGCAGCTTTTTAATGGTATTTTGCGTTTTTGCAGTAATCGTTGCTATTTCGGTTTTAATGTCTTTTTCTGGGGTGCGCAGCGAACTCTTCGGTGAAGTTGGCTCGGGCCTTGTAATTTATGACCAAGGAACAATTCTCAAAGCGTATTCAGGCTTAATGCGCAGTTCGGAAATTGCTTCTTGGCACATGGGATCCTGCATCTGCTTTCTAATTATTTTGGTCGCTGATAGAGGGTCATTGTCGTCGCTTATTCTAGTGTCATTGACCGTGATTCTTTTGATGAGCTCAATAATATTAACTGGGAGACGCAAGATGATTCTTCAAATTTTTATCTTTGCGGCACTGTATTTTCCGATCTTACGGTATTACCAAGGCCGTCTATCCACTCGCTTTATTTCAGCGTCGGTGATTAGTCTAGCGGTATTGTTTGCAGGGTATTGGTTGCTCCCGAACTTTGAAGGAACGCAATACGACCTATACGTTGCCAGAAGTATCTCGGTTTTCGATGACGCTGGCGAACGTTTTGCATCCTTAGGCATTGGTTCCATTTCATGGGCTTATCGATTATATGGCATCTTCGGCGGTGGGCTTGGCATCGCGGCGCAGGGCGCACAGCACTTTGTTGGTGCGGATATTAGTCTATCGGGAGCCGGCGAAGGCGGAATCGGCAAGCTTGTATCCGAGCTTGGCCTGATCTCACTTATATTCGTGCTTTGGCTTGGCGTCGCTATTGCAAGACACCTGCATCGATGCTTGCAACTGGTCGCCACAGCGCTACCGTCGAAGTTAACCTTTTCGGTTGGAACTCTGGCGTTTTTATTGGCTAATGTGCCAACCTTTATTGTTGCGTCTCAGGTTTATGGCGACGTCTTTGTTTTATTAGTGCTTGGTATGCTGACAGGGGCATTATTTGCATTGCCGAGGCAAGTTACTTTAAGACTCTCTATGCTTAACACGGGCAACTAACTATGAATATCATTGGTTTAAACGCATTTCACGGCGACTCTTCGGCTTGTCTTTTTATTGATGGCGTGATGGTTTCCGCGGTCGAGGAAGAGCGCTTTCGGCGCATTAAGCATTGGGCGGGTTTTCCCAGCGAATCGATTCGCTATTGTCTCGACAGTAACGGTCTATCGCTTAGTGATATCGATGTAATCGCTATCAATACAAACCCAAAGGCAGCTCGGTGGAAAAAAGTTGCTTTTGCTTTGTCAGGTAAGACATCGTTGTCGCTAATTCGCGAGAAGTTACTGACAAGAAAAAAACGTAATGGCATCGAAGAATATTTACAACAATCATTCCCTGAGCAAAAATTCGATGGCGAAATCGATTATATTGAGCACCACATGGCGCATCTTGCATCGGCCTATAATGTATCGCCTTATGAAGAGGCGAGTGTTATCTCGGTGGACGGTTTTGGTGATTTTTCCAGCTCAGCTTGGGGTTTCGGTAAAGACGGTGATATTGATGTCCAGAAGCGCGTCTACTTCCCTCATTCTTTAGGTATTTTCTATCAAGCGCTGACTCAGTATTTGGGCTTTCCATATTACGGCGATGAGTACAAAATCATGGGCCTAGCTCCTTATGGCAAGCCGGTTTACCGAGAGCAAATGGATCAGATTGTTAGCCCCACTAGTGATGGAGGGTTCGAGTTAAATTTAGATTTTTTTCAGCATCATACCAACCCTATTGGTTATGAGTGGGACGGTGGGGCGCCAAAGGTTAGTCAACTTTATACTGAGCAACTAGTCGCCTTATTAGGCCCCGTCAGAGTAAAAGATCAGCCCTTAGAGCCGCACCACAAAGATCTAGCGCGCTCGATTCAAGATGCCTATGAGAGAACCTTTTTTACTATGTTGAATACTATGCATTCAAAACATCAGTGCGACAACCTGAGCATCGCCGGTGGCTGTGGGATGAATTCGGTGGCCAATGGTAAAGTACACCTGAACAGCCCGTATAAGAACGTCTATATTCAGTCAGCCGCCGGTGATGCTGGCGGCGCTATCGGCGCTGCGGTAGAGGCCGGTAAAAGCCGAGCCGTCTCAAGCGATTTTGTTATGAGCCACTCCTATTGGGGCTCCAGTTTTGATGACGCTGAATTGGCGCAATTACTTAGCGATAACCAGAGCAAGCTAGATTCAGCAGGCTGTGGAGTTCAAACTGATGTCGAGATAAACGACATGGTCGAGCAGGTAAGTGACGCAATAATAGACGGTAAGGTGATTGGCTGGTTTCAAGGCGCTATGGAGTGGGGCCCTCGCGCATTGGGTAATCGTTCGATACTGGGCGA
Source organism: Arenicella sp. (assembly GCA_016763815.1). GTDB lineage: Bacteria > Pseudomonadota > Gammaproteobacteria > Arenicellales > Arenicellaceae > Arenicella. Next base: position 73 of record JAESTB010000098.1, on the reverse strand, counting down.
TCCTCGGCGCGCGGATATGAAAGATATTCTTAATCTTAAAATCAAGCGGCGAGAATCGTTTCGGCCGTTCGCG
>JAESTB010000097.1 GCA_016763815.1 Arenicella sp. | reverse complement strand
TTAATTATAGAAGGAATACAATCAATGTTACTTGAGCTAATTTTAATATGCCTAGTTTTGGGGGGAATAGTTGGTGTAATGGCCGGGTTATTGGGTATTGGCGGCGGGGCAATTATGGTGCCCGCTTTGGTGATGTTATTTCAATCACAAGGGTTCCATACAGGAGATGTTATGCATCTGGCTCTCGGAACATCGATGGCGTCGATTGTAGCGACATCATATTCGAGTATGAGAACGCACAATGCCAATGGTTATGTAAGTTGGAATATCGTTAGTTCAATGTCCGCAGGGGTGTTGATAGGAGCTTTTTTATTCAGTTTTATCGCGTCTATTCTTAGTGCGCTTACTTTGTCCTTATTCTTTGCCGTATTTATGGCTTACGTATCCATAAAAATGTTTCTCAATCTCAAACCTGTTAGTAATAGGGCTCTGCCGAGTAACCCGGTTTTGGCTTTAATTGGATCCGCAATCGGAGGAGTATCTACCCTAGTCTCGATTGGTGGGGGCTCCTTAACCGTTCCGTTTCTAGTGAGCCGGAATATTGATATTAAAACCGCGATCGGATCGTCTGCCGCTATTGGGCTGCCTATTTCTCTGGCGGCAACCTTGGGCTATGTACTGAACGGAACAGATAAGTTATCAACGGGTGAGTTTACTCTCGGATATGTTTATTGGCCTGCAGTTTTAGCAATTTCAGCTACCAGTTTTATTACAGCACCAATCGGAGCGACATTGGCTCACAGGCTACCAGTGGCGCTGTTGAAAAAGTGTTTCGCAATTTTGCTTATTGTAATCAGCATAAAGGTATTTCTATCATTCGTATAACAGGCAATGAGGTTCAATTCGGGAGCTTATCGCCCCCCTAATTATTACAGAGTAAAATAGTTAAAAAGGGCAATAATCAGCCCTTGGAACCAAAGATTGGCATTCAAGCAATCATACGTCTGGGCAAGGCTCGAATTACATCAAACCTCCAATTTCATAATAATCGAGGGCAAATAAAATTCGAATCTTTACTTCATACCAAAAAGGAATTTCATATGCTTTTGGCGACGGATTAAGTACTCAGTTATTGCCCAGCAGCCGACTACAGTGAACACTAATACTAAGGCGAATTCTAGCGGGCCACCAAGAGATAGCTTGGCTAAAAAATAGGCCGCGATAATAGTGATTGTCTGATGCAATATGTACCAAGGATATACGCAATTGTTAGCATATTCCAGCCAGCTTCGGGGGCGATTAAGGAGCTTTCCTGACCACGCTAACACCGCTAATAACCATAGCCATTGGTTAAATGTAGCGACTACACCTGCGAGATGATCTTGCCATTCATGTTGATTGAACTTGAACCAGAGTGTAATCAAAACGCAATAGCAGATTAACGCACCGATTAAGGATACCCAGCGCAAGCTGATGATTTTTTGCCAAACCGCTGCATTGTCGGAAATTAGATAGCCCAGAAGGAAGAAGGTACAGTACATGGCGTGTGCGTACCCATCGTCGATAAGCGCATGAGAGATTGGTTTTTCATCATTTAGGGTCAGCTGCCAAATCACCTGAATTAATACCGGCGCTAGAATTAGCGGCACTGAGCCTATGCGCTCAAACCTAGCTTGTAAGGTACTTATACGCAGCAACATAGCTACCGGCACGAGCAACAACGTGTAGGCGAAGAGATAAGGTATAAACCATAAATGATTCCAAGTGAATCCGTATTCGCTGCCGTCAAAAGCGCCTATAGGCCAATCCTGAAAGCTAAAGTAGTGGATTAGGAAACTCCCATAGGACATTTCTCCAAAGCTATTGAAAAGGGAGCCGTTTGCTAAGGCCTGGATGTATGCCTGCGGTGGAATAATTAGAATAACGCCGGTGATAAATGGGATCAGTAAACGTAAACTTCGGCTTTTAACAAAGGCTATAGCGCTAAACTTACCTATCAAGAAACTGGATGCGACGCCTGATACCAAAAACAATAAAGGCATTCGCCATTGATTTACGAGTAACATCGGGAATTTGACCCAGTCATATTGAGTGACACTTTTGATATGAAAGCCCCAATCCGCAACATAGAGCATGCCAATGTGATAGAGAATTAAAATTGAAAATGCCAGTACACGCAGTGCATCAATGTCATAACGACGTGGTCGCGACTCTTGAAGAGGCTTCATAGTTCGATAGTTGGTTTATTTCAGATGGTCACATTTGAAGTTAATAATGCAGTTAACTCAACAGTTATGTGACAGACCGATATGATTCTGTGATGAGTCGTGGCGTATAAGGGTTAGAATTGATGGGCTATTTATCTGCGTAAATAAAAACACTGCTTACCTGCTTCTATGAACTTAGACCGATTCTTAAAAATACGCCGCTCCATTGAAGTTGGGTTCTGGCTTGTATTGTTGTCGATTATTTTTGTCACTGAAACAATGGTGGAAATAATTGATGTGAACCGCCATGGCTTAGGCACGAAGAATTGGGAGATCGCCTCTTGGTCAGCTACCAGTTTAATTTCCTTACTTTTTCTCATCCCGCTTATCATTTATTTTGATTGCCGCTTCCCGCTACGATGGCATAGCTTAAGGGTCGCGATTCCAGCCCATGCAGGCTTTAGCCTTATCTTCTCAGTTTTGCACGTGAGCATGATGGTGTTCTTACGCAAATTGGTTTACTGGCTTAATAGCTCTTACTACGATTTTGGAATAATTCTTGAGCAATTTTTTTATGAGTACTTAAAGGACGCACGTAGTTACGCAATTGTCCTCACATTTGTTTATTTGTATCGGCATCTAGTTCTGCGACTACAAGGAGAAGCTAGTCTTTTAGGAAGGCCAGACATCGACAATCGGCAAGAGCCAGAGTCGAAACCAAAACGCATTCTAGTTAAGCAATTAGGTAGAGAATTCTTGGTCAAGGTTAATGACATTGAGCATATCGAGGCAGCGGGAAATTATGTGAATCTGCACATGAATAAGCGGATTTATCCTTTGCGAGAGACTCTAACAAAAATCCAACAGCGTCTCGATGATGCAACGTTTAAACGTATCCATCGTTCGCATATTATTAACCTCAATTTGGTGACAGAAATCAGACCACTTGAGAGCGGCGACGCGCAAGTCTTGCTAAGCAGCGGTAAAATGATTCCTATGAGTCGCACATACCGTAATCTATTTATTGAGAGTCGTTGGTAGGTTTTGCAACGCGTTTAGCTCTTACTTGTTCGCCTATGGCGGCTAAGAGCAGCTTCGACTTAATAAAGAAACTAAGACTATGGCTGTATTATCTATACTGGTTTAGCAGCACCGCTATGGGGTACTGCAAACCATCATCTAACTACTAACCATCATCTAATAGACTACGCAAAT
>JAESTB010000001.1 GCA_016763815.1 Arenicella sp. | reverse complement strand
CTCCAGCACCACAAGCCGCTCCAGCACCACAAGCCGCTCCAGCACCACAAGCCGCTCCGGCGGCACAACCTAGTGCCATAGCGATTACGCTGGCCGGTAATAACGAATGGGGAGAGTTAGTTGAGCAAACCAACTTGGCCGGGTTCCCGAAAGAGCTAGCGATGAACTGTGCTTGTGAAAAGCTCGGTGACGACAAAATTGTATTATCTCTCTCTCCGCTACAAGAGCACCTTCTTCGCCCAGGGCGGTTAGATAATATTGAACAAGCGATTCGGCTAATTACCAATAAGGCAACTATAGTGACCTTAGATGTTGAAGAGTCTGATCGGGAAACCCCAGCTGGTTGCCTGGCTAGATTGGGCTACGAGCAGCTCGAACAAACCAAAGAGAACTTTAAGAGTGACCCTGGCGTAAAAGCGTTTATCGATGAGTTTGGCGCCACTCTGAATGAAGAATCAATAAAGCCGGCGTAACAGCGCGGGTTAACGTAATTAACAGCAATACGGTAGGTAACACTGCCAGATAAGAGAATTAGCATGATGAAAGGCGGCTTAGGCAATATAATGAAGCAGGCGCAAGCCATGCAAGAAAACATGCAAAAGGCGCAAGAAGAACTTGCGAATATTGATGTTACTGGAGAGTCTGGCGGTGGCATGGTGACTTTAGTAATGAATTGTCGTCACGATGTTAAAAGCGTGAGTATTGATCCAGAGCTATTCGCTGATGCTGATGATAAGGAAGTTTTAGAGGATTTGGTCGCGGCGGCTATAAATGATGCTGTGCGAAAGGTAGAGAAGACATCGCAGGATAAAATGGCCGGCTTGACAGGTGGCTTAAGCAACCCTGGCATGCAGATGCCTTTCTAGGCGGCAACTATCTATCATTCTAGGCGACAACTATAAATGGAGCAGCAATAATTATAATGGCTAGACAACAAGCATAATGGCAACTTCGTCCGCTATCGAGGCACTTAAGGATGCGTTGAAGGCGTTGCCTGGAGTGGGCCCAAAGAATGCCCAACGTATGGCATTTCATCTAATGGAACGCAACCGAGAGGGTGCTAGGGCAATAGCTGATGCCATCAATGATGCACTCGAGCGCGTAACAACTTGCCAACGTTGCAACACCTTTTGTGAATCGCAAGTATGTGACATTTGTTCGTCGCTAAAGCGTGATCAACAATTATTGTGCGTGGTAGAAACCCCCGCCGATTTACAAGCGCTTGAGCAGGTCGGTGCGTATCAAGGGTTGTACTTTGTACTAATGGGTAAGCTCTCTCCTCTCGAAGGAATTGGTCCCGAAAAACTAGCCTTCAGGCGCTTGAACACCTTAGTTGCCGAGCATGATATCCGTGAAGTCGTTATCGCTACCAACATCACCGCCGAAGGCGAAGCTACCGCCGACTACACTCAGCAGATGTTGGCACCATACGATGTTAAAATTACTCGTCTAGCACGAGGCGTCCCAGTTGGTGGTGAGCTCGAGTATATGGATCAACGAACTCTTGCTGCGGCCTTTAAAGATCGGCGCACGGTGGGCGAATAAGAGTGTCGATGTTAGTTCTTTTTAGAAAAGCCATTAGCTAGTTTTAGAAAAGCCGTTAGCTAGTTTTAGAAAAGCCCTAAGCTGGTTCTAAAACCGGCCAATAAAAAATCTTTTAAACACTAATTTCAGGTCGGCTAGCTGAGTGTGTGCCGTTGACTGGTGTTGTTGAATCACCATGATAGGTGAATACCATGGAAAATTTTGGTTCAACAGTCTTATTTTCTCCCGCCGCATGAAAACAGTGTGCGCTGAACAGTAAGACATCACCTTTCGCTAGGCTTACTAATCGCTGCGTTGCCAAGCGGTATTGGTTGTCTGGGTGGTCTGATTTTAAAAATTGATCATCATCCAATGCATGCTCTTGAACTTCCCAACGGTGCGAGCCTGGCAATATTTTCATAGCGCCATTCTCTATCTGCTCGTCGCCCAGAGCAAACCATGCATTAATCAGATATTTATCGCTAAAATTCCAGTATCGAGTATCTCTATGCCAAAGCGTTTCAGAACTGTAGGTCGGTTGCTTGGTCATTATACAGTTGTGATGGTTGGGATTTAACCGCACAGTATTTGCATCTAAGATTTGTTTGATGCCATCTACTATTTCGCGTCGACTAGCTTGTTGAGCGAAGGCAGCATCTCGCTGGAAGGCCATCAGTAAGCGGCGAATGGTGTCGCCCCCAGCGGCGTCTTTACTGGTAGGTGCACCTGGGTATCTCACTTGCGCCTCTAACTCAAACGGCTCGATTCTCGCCACTAAATGGCGTTCAGTAAGCGCTCGTAGGTCGCTTACTTCGTTAGCTTGAAGTAGACTCGGCAATACCAAGTATCCGTCGATTTTGAACTGTTGTATTTGGGCAAACGTTAAGAGCATGGTATTGGGTTTTAATCGGTGCCTTGGGCTGTATAAAAAAGCATATGGGTCATTGTAAGGCGATAGTCGGTCGCTTTGCTTCGAAAAAGTTCGAATTGCTTAAATCAGTGGTTTTATCGGAGGCCATTTTAACTTAATCTTAGGGATTAAACTTATTAAACCGAAAAGCACCTTTCTCTGTTTGAGTATGTCATGTATTGCCTAACGGCTAAGTCACTTAAAAGCAACTATTTACATGGCGTTATGCGTGACGCTCTGAGTACTACTACGTCATAAATAGTAGTGCGCCGAGTGCATTCAGGTAGCTTTATAATCAATGGCTTGCGGGCCAAACTGGGGATGGTTAAGGACCATTAATGCGCTTAAAACACATCAAATTATCTGGCTTTAAGTCATTTGCCGACACGACCAAAGTTACTGTTCCGAATAACCTTATCGGTATTGTCGGCCCAAATGGCTGTGGCAAGTCAAACGTGATCGATGCTATTCGATGGGTGATGGGTGAGTCCTCTGCTAAAACACTTCGCGGCGAGAGCATGGAAGACGTTATTTTTAACGGTTCGGCGACGCGCAAACCGGTCAATAGAGCTTATGTTGAACTGGTTTTCGATACCAAAGATGGCTCAGCGCCTGGGGCATACGCCAAATTCGCTGAAATCGGCATTCGCCGAGAGTTAATGCGTGAAGGTGGATCGAAGTATTTCATCAATAAAACTCGTTGTCGCCGTAAAGACATTCAAGATATTTTTCTCGGAACGGGTCTTGGCCCTCGATCTTACTCGATTATCGAGCAGGGCATGGTCGGGCGTATCGTTGAATCTAAACCTGAAGACTTAAGAGTATTGATTGAAGAAGCGGCTGGCATTTCAAAGTATAAAGAACGCCGACGCGAAACTGAAAATAGAATTCGTCATACTCGCGACAACCTCAGCCGAGTGGAAGACATTGTCGGCGAGTTAGAGACTCAACTGCGACGACTAAAGCGTCAGGCTAATGAAGCCGAGCGTTATAAGAATTTTAAAGAGGAGCAGCGTGAGTTAGACGATCAGCTTAAGACCATGCGTTGGTCAGCTTTGCACAAACAAGTTAAATCTAAAGACGTTGAGCTTGAGCGCTTACAGACCGAGTTTGAAGGTCAAGTCTCCGAGCAACGCGATGTTGAGTCTCAAATCGAGGCGATGCGGCAAGAGCAAGTGGAATTAACTGAAGTATTGAATAAAATTCAAGCAGATTACTACGGAATTGGTGGTGAGATAGCCGCCTTAGAACAGTCAATTGAGCACACTCGGTTAACTCGTAGGCAACAACAAGAAGAATTTGATCGCTTAGCGGGCTCCGAGCGCGAAGCGTCACAACACTTAGAGATTGATCAAACTCGTTTGGTTGAGGCTGAGAGCCTACAAATAGAGCTTGAGCCTATGGTTGAAATTCTGGCCGAGATGTATGAAGCGGCCAACGTTAAATTTCAAATCGCTGATGAAGAATTTCAGGCTTGGCAGCAAGAGTGGGAGCAATTGAATCGTGATGCCGCTGACCCTGAAAAGGAACGCGAAGTCCAGTCCGCACGTATCGAGCAGCAAGATCGCCAGATTCACCATTTCATGGCTCGAAGCACGCAAGTCGCCACTAATTTGAGCGACATCGGTAGCAAGCTGAACATCGAAGAAATAAATCAGTTTAAAGAGTCGGTTGCGATGATCGATGAAGAGTGTTCGCAGCTTGAGGAGTCACTGCAACAACGCGACCAAAAAATTATTGGTTTGCGATCTGAACTTGAAGATCGGCGAGAGCGCTACAATTTAGTGCGACACAAACTTCAAGACGATTCAGCACAATTAAATTCACTCAAGGCCCTGCAAGCGGCGGCCTTGGGCGAAGACAATAAAGAGGTTAACAAGTGGTTACAGATGCGAGACATCAAAGATAACCATAGAATTGCGTCGAAACTGAATGTAAAGAGTGGTTGGGAGCTGGCGGTAGATACTGTGCTTAGTCGGCGGCTAAACGCCATTTCGATACCTAAGCTTGAGCAATTTTCGGCCGATTTAAGCGAATTTAAAGATGGGCGAGTTTGGTTAGTTGATGAAAGTTCAGCACCTGTCGAGCAAAGTGTCAAAAAGCTTGATTGTTTAGCTGATAAGGTTACCGCATCAAAGGTACAAATAGATGGTTGGTTTCACGGGGTTTACGCGGTAGACACGGTCGCGGATGCTTTACAAAACCGTCATAAGTTATCGGCTCATGAATCAATTGTGACCCGCGAAGGGTGCTGGGTTGGCACTAACTGGGCCTCGTTTGGTGCTGATGATGCGCAAGGCGGTATTTTGCAGCGAGAAGCGAGAATCGAAAAACTCAATGCTAGTGTCGACTTAGCGAGCCATGACCTGCAGAAAATTCAATCGCAGGCTGAAAGCGATCAAGCCGCGATAAAAACCTTAGAATCGGGTCGTGAGCAGGCGCGGAATGATTTTCGAAATAAGTCTCATCAGCGTACTGATCTGCATAACCAGCTAGGCGCCATTGAGGCACGCAGCGTTGAGCTATTGACACAGCGAGATTCGTTATTGTTGGAGCAACAAGAATTAAACGATCAGTTGGCTAAAGCTAGAGACGAAATGAATACAGCGCATAAATTGATGCAAGATGCCAAAGAATTGGCGCTTAATTTCGATCAAAGGCGGCAGCAGTTGAGTGGTCAACGAGCGTCGGTAACGGAAGGTTTAGAGCAGGCTCGAATGCAAGAGCGTCAGGCTCGCGACGAGAGTCAAGTAAAACGAATGGAATTGGAACGATCGCAGTCGAGTTTAGCCGGCTTGGTCGAAAGTATTGCGCGATTGAGTCATCAACTCGAAGGGCAGGCTGCGCGACGGGCTGAGTTAGCGACGATTATCGATAACAATGATGACCCGACCGAGGCGTTGCGTGAGCAGCTTCAACTATTATTGGAAAACCGTTTGACTGTCGAGCGTGACTTGTCGAAAGCACGCAATGACTTGAGTGGTTTTGAAAATCAAATGCAGAACGCCGATCAGGCGAGGTTGAGTTTTGATCGAAAGTCACGCACAGTTCGAGATAGCTTAGAGCAAGTGCGAATGGGCCGCCAAGAAGTTTTGGTACGGCGAAATACTATTTCCGAAGCGCTTGAGAAAAATGAAGAACAGATGCTGCTGGCTCAGCAGGCGCTACCCGAAGACCTTACCTTAGGCCAAGTTGAGCAGCGGTTGGCTGATGTAATTCGTAAAGTTGAGCGAATTGGTGCGGTTAACTTGATGGCAATCGACGAGTATGAAGAGTGCTCAGAGCGTAAGGTTTACTTAGACAAGCAACACGCGGACCTCACCGAAGCGATGGCCACGCTCGAGGCTGCGATTGCCAAAATCGACAAAGAAACACGAAGTCGATTTAAAGAAACCTTCGACGCTCTGAATGAGGGTTTTAGAGATTTTTTCCCGAAGCTATTTGGCGGCGGGAGTGCCTACTTAGAATTAACTGGCAAAGACATGATAGACACTGGGGTTGGCGTTATGGCCCGCCCACCGGGTAAGCGAAATAGCACTATCGCGTTGTTATCAGGTGGCGAAAAAGCCTTAACAGCGGTGTCTTTGCTGTTTGCTTTCTTCGAACTTAATCCCGCGCCTTTCTGTGTGTTAGACGAGGTTGACGCGCCAATGGATGACGCTAACGTCGAGCGTTATGCGGGTGTTTTAAAGCAATTGGGTGAGAAGACTCAGTTACTATTTATTACCCATAATAAGATTACCATGGAAGTAGCCGATGTTTTGATCGGAGTTACTATGGCTGAGCCAGGTGTGTCCCGCTTGGTCGCCGTTGATGTCGCTGAAGCAGCGAAAATGGCGGCGATGTAATATGGCTGATTTATAATTTATGTTTTTCGTAGTAGGAATATTGCTCTTTGCGGCAATAGTGGCCTACTCAGTGGTACAAAAACGTCAATTTAAGCCGGCTGATAAGAAGGGGTATATTGATCCATTATTTGCTGAATTAGAACAGAGCAAAAACAAGGCGGCCCGTTTAAATGAAGCGGCGGCTAAGGCACAACAATCCAAGGCAGAATCTAAGGCGCAATTAGAGAAGACTGATCGGTCGGTACGAGCGGCTGATGTTGAGATGGATAATATCATGGCGGAATCGACTGGCACCCAAAGCCCGCCATCTCAAAGTAGCTTAGTTAAAGACGTGGGTGACACCAGGGCTAATTCAACCGAGTGTCAGCCTCAGCATGCTGACGTCAATACCGAAAGCGGAGTAGCTCAGCAACGCGCTAAACTAGGTAGCGTAAAACGGTCGCCATCGCTAGATCATGACGACATAGGCAATAGCGCGAGCGAAGCTAAATCAGCAACAATTCATAAAGCCGAATTGGCGCCTAAGCCGAAGGTCGATAAAGATTCTGCTAGTGTCGTAACTGAGTTGGTTGCAAGAATAAAAAACCCGGACCCAATCGAACAACAGGGTCTTTTGTCGTTGTTCCGCAAGCATGATTTTAAGTTCCACCGCAAAGTACATATATATGGATTAAACCAGTTGACGGATATGTGGCGCGACATTGAATTTGAATTGCCGTCCGCACGTTTTACCGAACTAGGCGTGTCAATTCAGTTGGCCGATCGCGAAGGCGCAATGTCACAGAGGGAGTTACACGATTTTCAACAAATGGTGTTGGAGTTTACTAACGCCTACGATGCTCCTTTTGAGTTTTCTTTGGAAATCGACGAGGCACTGAAGCAAGCGCTCGCTTTGGACCAAATTGGCCGTCGTTACGACTCAATGGCGGTATTGAATGTTGTGCCGAAGGCAAAGACTGGGTTTCGTATGGCTGATATTGAGAGTTGTGCGCGTGATCTGATGATGTCGACTGATAAGAATGGCATCTTTATGAAAACGTTAGGGACAAAAAACAATATTTCCGTGTTATTCCATTTGGCGTGCACTGACGGTTCGGGTCAGTTTGGGATATCCAGCGGCCCCACTACGCCAGTCCACGATCTGGTTGTTTAAAATTTACCAAACCAAATCGTTCTCGCTCATTGTCATCTTTCTTAGTTG
>JAESTB010000096.1 GCA_016763815.1 Arenicella sp. | reverse complement strand
GGAGTCGACCAAGCTATGTGGGGCGCTAAAGCCCACCTAGATAAGCACAATATCCATTTCGTTCCCGGGGTCAACGAAGACCTCGCCGCTACCGCAGTGCGAGGCTCGCAAGAAGTTGGCTTAATGCCAGGCAGCCAATACGATGGTGTCTTCGGTATGTGGTATGGCAAAGGCCCTGGATTAGATCGTAGTATTGATGCATTTCGTCACGCAAACGCCGCAGGCACCTCTAAACATGGCGGTGTGCTTGCCGTTGTTGGTGATGATCATGGTTGTAAATCGTCTACCTTCCCATATCAGTCTGAGCATTTGTTTATGAGCATGTCTATGCCAGTGCTAGCGCCCTCGAACGTTCAGGAAGTATTAGACCTCGGTATTTACGGCTGGGAACTCTCGCGCTATTGCGGTTGCTGGGTGGGCTTAAAAGCGATTACCGAGAATATGGATTCGGCCATCTCGGCTGAGATTGACCCCAGCCGTGTTTCCATTCGACTTCCTAAAGATTTTGAAATGCCGGAGGGGGGTGTCAATGTGCGCTGGCCCGACTCGCCTTTAGAGCAGGAAGAGCGCCTTAATAAGTATAAAATTTATGCTGCTTTGGCGTTCGCCAGAGAAAACAAACTGAATAAGATTGTGATAGATACACCGACGCCGAAACTGGGCATCATCACTTCAGGTAAAAGCTACTTAGATGTAATGCAGGCCTTCGACGACCTTGGTTTAGACGAAGAGCTTGCCAGCAAGATTGGCCTGCGTGTTTATAAGGTCGGCATGCCTTGGCCTTTAGAACCGGTTAAGACACATGAATTCGCCACCGGCCTAGACGAAATTTTAGTGGTTGAAGAAAAACGCTCGGTGATGGAGGACCAACTTACTGGTCAGCTTTATAACTGGCCGGTTGATGAACGGCCTAAAGTGATAGGCGAATATGATGAGAACGGCAAAGAGCTTCTAACTAACCTATCGGAGTTAACGCCGGCGATGATCGCTCGTGTTATTGCCAAACGCCTTAAGCGATTCTATTCCAGTGATGTAATTGATCAGCGTGTTGATTTTATCAACCAGAAAGAACGTCGCCTATCGGAGCCAAGAGACGTGTCTGAACGTAAAGCCACTTTTTGCTCTGGTTGCCCACACAACACATCGACCGAGGTTCCTAAGGGTTCGATCGCGGCTGGTGGCATCGGCTGCCATTACATGAGCACTTGGAGTAAATCGCGGCCAGCGCATAATTTTACTCATATGGGTGGCGAAGGCGTCACTTGGGTTGGAATGTCACCGTTTACTTCGACTAAGCATATCTTTCAAAACTTGGGTGATGGCACCTATTTTCACTCCGGTATATTAGCAATTCGTCAAGCGGTCGCGGCCAAGGCTAACATCACTTATAAAATTCTCTATAACGATGCCGTAGCCATGACTGGTGGGCAGCAAGTTGACGGCAGTTTGACCGTGCCTGAATTGGTTATGCAGCTCAAAGGCGAAGGCATCAAGCGAATCGAGATTGTTGCTGAACAGCCGAAATTACACACCACGTTGAAAGACTCTATTGTGAGTGTAAGTCATCGAGATAAGTTGATTGAGGTGCAAGAGTCGATGCGAGAAACCAAAGGCACATCCGTGCTTATCTTCGATCAGGTGTGTGCTACCGAGAAACGTCGTCGTCGTAAACGCGGCACCATGGCAGTGGCTCCCGAGAAAGCCTTCATTAATGATTTGGTCTGTGAAGGTTGCGGTGATTGCTCGGCTAAGTCGAACTGCTTATCAATAGTGCCGAAGGAATCTGAATTTGGTCGTAAGCGTAAAATAGATCAAATCAGTTGTAATCAAGACGTGTCGTGTGTGAAAGGTTTTTGCCCTAGTTTTGTAACCGTGACAGGTGGTCAATTAAAACGGCCTGAAGCCAAAAAGCCATCGCAGATCGAGCTGCCAGAGCCAACTCAGCCCTCACTCGATCAGCCTTGGAATGTATTGGTAACCGGTGTCGGTGGAACCGGTGTTCTTACCGTGACAGCCGTGCTATCTATGGCCGCTCATCTTGAGTTCAAAGGTGTTGCTACGATGAACCAAACAGGGTTAGCGCAAAAATTTGGCCCAGTGGTAAGCCACTTACGTATTGCTAAACAGCAGCACGAAATTAATGCTGTGCGTATTCCAGCGGGCGATGCCGACCTAGTGCTGGGTGCTGATTTACTGGTTACCGCAACCGATGATGCGCTGGCTAAAATGCATTATCAGCGAAGTTACGCAGTGGTTAATGACACAGTCTCAGCAACCGCTGAATTCATCGATAATCCCGACGTGGTGATTAAAGTTGGCGCGATGAAAAATAGCATCATTGATGAACTTGGCGAAGGTCGTGCCGATTTTATCGCCGCCGGCGAGTTAGCTGAGGGCTTACTTGGCGACCCAATTGCGACTAATCTATTTCTGGTTGGCTATGCCTATCAGAAAGGTCTATTGCCCGTCTCGGCAAAAGCGATTCATCGAGCATTAGAACTTAACGGTGTGAGGGTTGAATTTAATCAACAAGCGTTTAATTGGGGCCGAAGAGCGTTTCTAAATTTGAGCGAAGTAGAGCAAGCGTCAGGTGTGCTGGCAAAGCGTTTCACTGCTCTTGAACAGGTCAACGATATCGTTGAGCATCGTGTGACTGAGTTAACCAACTATCAAAATGCGGCTTACGCTGAACGATATAAATCAGTAGTGGATAAAGTAATGACGGCTGAGACTGCGGTGTTATCACACCCTAACGATGAGTTGGTCTTGACTAAGGCTGTCGCCAAAGCCTTGTATAAAACGATGGCTATTAAAGATGAATACGAAGTCGCTAGGCTGTTTACCGATGGTCGTTTTGAAGCGCAACTCAAAGAGACGTTTGAAGGGTCACCTAAACTTAGTTTTCATTTAGCGCCACCGTTGTTGTCTCAAATGTTGTCTAAGAAAGGCTCGCCTCGTAAGTTTAAGTTCGGCTCGTATATGTTTTCGGCTTTTAAGGTGCTAGCTAAATTAAAAGGGTTACGTGGCGGAACCTTTGACGTATTCAGTTATACCGCCGAGCGCAAACTAGAAGTCAATCTAATTGAAGAGTTAAACCTTACTATCGATTTACTACTCGCTAGCCTAAACGATCAGAATAAGCCGCTAGCCACTGAAATAGTTGAGCTTTACCTTGGTGTTCGTGGCTATGGACATGTAAAGGAAAAGAACTATGATCAATACCAGCTCAGGCTCAAACAACAATTGTCTCGTTATGCAGAACCTGCATCGCCTTTGATGGCGATTAATGTAGAAGTTGCCAACGTCGCGTAAGCGATAAGCACGCTTTATGTCAAATATTAAACACAGGAACAGTACTATGGACGTTACCTCTTCTCCCTCTTACGACGATCACCAAAAGGTTGTCTTTGTTGATGATGCCGACACTGGCCTACAAGCGATCATTGCGATTCATAATACCAACTTAGGCCCAGCGGTTGGTGGCTGCCGAATGTTTCCATACGCTAGCAAAGCTGATGCGCTCGAAGATGTGCTTCGTTTGAGCCGCGGAATGACGTATAAGTCGGCGCTTGCAGGTTTGCCAATGGGCGGCAGGGCAAGGTTATTTTGCAAGTCTCGCTTTAACACTTGAGCCGCGAGAGTCTCCTTATCATATACCGTAACCTTGTACCCTTGGGGAACCAACGAGGCCAAGGTAACGATAAG
>JAESTB010000095.1 GCA_016763815.1 Arenicella sp. | reverse complement strand
TTTCCACGGCGGTGTGTTGGTCAGGATCATTAAAAGCGGCTCCATATGAATCGATAGAAAATACCTCAATAACTAATCTATTCTGCGCAGGATTTTCCTGGTTAAAATTAGGCAGTTCGACACTAAAGGCGTAGGGAGGTTGGCGTAATAGAATATTAGATATTTCAATTTCACTGCCCTGCGCGCCAACTCTGGCAGTCATCCTTAATGAATCAATTCCAACATCATCATAAGCGTTAACACCAATCTGTAAATTCGTTGCTTCGACTACGCGCCCTCCATCCAAGGGCTTAATTATGTCAAGAACAGGTCGCTCATCAATTTTCACAGGGAAGCTAATTTCACGAATTCTTTGGTTACCAGATGGGTCCCGCGCGACCATTCTGACCCATATATCATATCGTTGAACTTGGTCGACAAGTAAACCTGAAAACTGATTCGCTATAGCCGACAAACGTTCGACATGAATCAGCTGGTCGTAAACGAGGGTATCAATATTATTGGTGGTGATAGGTTCATGATCGACCTCTTGAATATCCGTAATCGTTCTTAACGGGACCCCAAACTCTAAGCGTTGATAACTTCCGTCTAACAATTGGGCACCGTAACCACTATATATTTCAAGCTGACTAACTTTTACATTGTCGAACCCTCGATAACGTATCGTAAAGTCTGAAGACTCTGGTGGTCCATAGCCCACCGTAGGGCTGATTAGTGAAACTTCGGGGCTTATTTCGTCAGCCGCACCAATAAAACTTATTTCATGGATGCCAACCGCGCCTTCTGAATCTACTATTTGTGCGGTTAGAACTATGTTTTCATTACTGCGTATCAAGCCGCTTGGAACATCGAAAACAAAACTTCTGGTGATCACATTGTCACTACTACTTCTACCAAATTCATTGGCTACTTCAACATCATATTTGCGTTCAAAGGCATCGTAAATGGAATCCAACGCCACCGCTGTAGCACCTTCTATTCCTTGCGTCAAAGAAACCCCATCAGTCGACTGGTTTAGTTTTACCCCATTAGCGAACAGTGTGAGCTTACCTGTTAAATTTCGGTCATCTGCGGCTATCGTTGCGACCTCAATTTGAAAAGTACCCGCTACAATATATTGGTCTTGGCTAGGGGTAATTATACGAATTTCGGGTGCAATATTTGCTTGAGGATGGATTAAAAAATGTCTGCTTGTGATATGACCACTATTATCTTCAACAATCACTTCATATTCAGTTGCTTCGGTTTGATCGAACAGAATCCGAGCACTCTCATTGGCAACATACTTAACCGGCAATGTTGGGCAGCTGCTCTGAAATAATCTAGAGTGTTCATTAAACACTGTGCCATCACGATTAAGTCTATTTATTTCGTAACTAACTAAAGCAGCGTCGTCTCTCAGCCCGACATTGAGGGTGAATACTTCACCTATTCTGATCCAGAACTCTCCGTAATTTACGCGCTCCGGTTCAGAAATTGTTTTTTGGCTAGTCGAAAAGGATTTGAACGTTAACTCAGGTGGTCGGTTTGATTCAATCGGCAAAGTGATCCGCGTAGCGGCGCTTCTTCCGTTAACATCCTCACTCACGACTGACAATATAATGTCACCAGCAAGACTTGTTTTGGGAACTAAATAGTGAAAACTATAGGAGTCATCTTGTTGATAGACGCCTGTGCGCTCAGCTACTACTCCAAAATTATCACTTAATGTCAGGTTAGCAATGCCTTGAGTATTGTCTGTGGTAACGACTTCAATTTCGACAAGCTCTCCAGGCACAACCCCAGATCCGTCGACTGGGGCGCTAATCAGAATATTGGGATCATATTCATCGAGCCTTAAATTCGCTTGGTATAGCTTGCTGATGGGCTGCGGCCCGCGTTCTGATGAAAATCTATCCGTTGCGAAAGCATACAAACTAATGTCGGTGATATCGGTATCAGTCGGGGACACAATGAAGTGGTTTGATACTGAAGATTCCGAACCAAGGTTAATAGTCGCCATGTTACTTATTAAGCCAACTTTACTCACTGCGGCGTCATCAACCACGATCAATTGCAGACTATTGTACGTGTTCACTCGTCGGTTAGTTGTTACATCTACAAACTCTAAGCTGGCAGGCAATTCAGACTTACTAATCCGAATTTGTTTTAAGAAACTACTTTGAGCCCCATTTTGAAGAATCGGAGTTATTATAATTCTGCCAAAATTGGATCCGAACTCTGCGAGGGATAGATCCCCATTATTAGCAAGCAAGTCCGCTGCTGAAATGAAAACTTGTTGATGTTCCGCAGCACAAATATCATCTGAAAAAAGGTCAACTTGATAGTCCACTGTCTCGTCATTTAATTGAAACTGCAGCGAATCGATACGGCTACTGCTATTCAAATCTATTCGGCTAGTAGCACCATCAAACGTCCAAAATGCGTGCCCATTTATAAACAGACCGCCGGATACGTATTCGCTAGCTTCAGGGTAGTCAAAGCTTAGCCACTGCGGCTCTGAAGAATCACTACTTTCATTATAGTGCAAAATATTTCGCTGATCTGGATCAACCAAACCACGCAAAGACGAATAAAAGGTCGTTAATGAATTGTGGCTATCAACGACTATATCGTCGACCACCTCTATTCTTGAAAATAGAACAGCCCCGTGAACTAATTCATCACTGGGAGTAACAAACGTTAAACTAATTTCAGGCGCTGTGTCGGGTTTCACATCGACTAAGCGTGTTTCGGTAACGTCATTTCCGGATGTGTCAGTGGCCGTGATCACGATAGTAAAACGTGTTCCGTCACTCGCCAGAGGTACATATCGATTCAAATCGAATAGATTAGCCTCAACAATATTAACTTCATCCAAATTAATTTCAGTTTCTGAGAGAAGCTCAACGGTTTCAAAATCAATCACTGAAACTGTATAACTCGAATTCAAGACATTGTCAGTAATTGAAAATTCAAGGCTAAGCTTTTGTCGATCGATTGCGATGGCCGATGGGTTCTCGATCACTATTATCGGCGCTTCGTCATCGGCCTTAATCGTTAACTTGACACTATTTGAATCGGCTTCGTTTATGCCATGATCATTAGCTCGAATTACTAAATCAAACTCCTCATTGGCCCGCTCTGTATAACTTTTAGGTATTCGAACTCGTCCTTCATAGTCAGTAAAAAACCGTTCGGCCGCGACCACTGATCCAAAAGAACTAGTGTTAGCAACTCTGATTTGCTCTATTCGATCAGTTCGTGTAAGAATTTCCCAATCGAGTTTAATTTCCTCACTCTCGTTGATTAGATAGAGGTCTAACTGATTAATAAAAATATTATCACTAGCGATCCCTTCAATATTAAACGATTCCCCCGGATACAAACTAAGATCATTGCTAGGTAATGTGAAGTTGATCAGAGGTGCCTCAACATCATCTAAAATAATAATGTCGAGTTCGCTTTGCGTCGTTAAGCCACCGTTATCAATCGCCTCAATAATTATTTCAATGTCACCGCCATCAGGCTTATGTGGCACTCTTAAGTTAGCGCTAAAATAACCCCCATCAGCAATTATTTGATTTGCTTGATTGGCACTGAAGTATTTTGAAAATGTTTTTTGACCATTTTCAGATACAAATATTTCCACCGAGCCTAACGATCGATTATCGCTGATTAAGGCATTAATTGTGAGCTGTTCACCTTCAATCAACCTCGACCCTGCCGCCGGATGACGCACAGAAATAATCGGTGCTTGATCTTGGTTAATAGCATATACGGTGGAATTATTTGACTCATTGTCTAAGACGTCAATGGCGGTGATATCAAAAATCAGCTCGTCATTGCCGACTGGAATTATGAGGTTAAATTGGCCCTGGTGCTGTTTGCCTGAAAGGTTTGATGAGTAAACAACACTCCCCGCGTGTTCAATTCGAACACTCCTCAAGCCACTCTCGTCAATTGCCTTAAACCGAAATATTGAGTCATCTCCGTTATAAAGCGTTGTTCCAGGTATTGGATCAAAAATAGTTGCGATTGGTCCAGTATTATCTTGAACGATAGAAATAGATTTAGTCAATTCTTCAGACCGTTGACCCAACTCGTCATAAGCTGTAACTGTGATGGTCAATGATTGATCTTCATTATTGATCAAAGGTGATGATAGTTCGAACGAATCCCGCACTTGCAGAGTTGCCATCGGCACCAAACCAGTATCACTGTTCAATAGATGAGAACTTAGTACCGATTCACCTAATCGATACTCAATTTCAACCGCGTCAACGGCTCGATCGTCACGCAGTAAAATGTCACTAAAAACAGTATCGTTACTAAAATAAATTGTTTTATCTGTAATGACACTTACTATTTC
This sequence comes from Arenicella sp., assembly GCA_016763815.1. GTDB lineage: Bacteria > Pseudomonadota > Gammaproteobacteria > Arenicellales > Arenicellaceae > Arenicella. The sequence continues at coordinate 8,503 of JAESTB010000095.1, read as the reverse complement.
TGGTGCTTGATCAGGGTAGACAGCAACAACAACCTCTACCAACGATGAATTACCCACCTCATCTTCCACAGAAATTGAAATGGGATAAGGGTCGAACCCGGCCGCAGTGACATTCGAGTATTCTGGAGCACTAACCAGTCGTAACGCGCTATACGCTCTAAGCACACCCGGAATTGCTTCAACAGGAAACCCATCTTCAGTGAGCACATCATTTTGATTTCCCGTAAGCAGATAACGATTTCCGCTGCGGACAACGCCTCTTAATTGAGCTTTTACAACACCCACATTGTCAAAACCCGATACTTTGATTACAAACTCACTTTGTTCAATAACCCCCGCGATGCTTTCTCCAGAGTCAACGGCGGTAATCAAGGGCGAACTAATATTAACCACAGGTGGCTCTTCATCTTGCCCTAAAGTAACTTCAACAATATTACCCGACGCTTCCTGTCCTTTAGAATCGTAGACTTTGGCGCTGATTGTCAGTACTTGGCTTACACTAATGTTTTCCTGAGTCTGGTATAGAAACGCATAAGGCGCGCTTATATCAGTACCAACTAATTGTGAGTTAACATAGAATTCGACTCGTGCAATCGCAATATCGTCTACTGCGTTTGCTCTGAATTGGATCGGTAATCCGGATACAAAAGAAGCCCCGTTAATGGGGTGCGAAATTGCGATCGTGGGTGCCTGATCTGCCTTTACTGGCACCCTTATACGCGACGAAGAATTAACCGATTGATGATAGTCGGTCACCCTCGCTTGCAAACTAAGAGTGCTGCCTAGATCCTCCACGGTAATCGGTAGGTTAAAATTCATAATGGTTGAATCGGTCATCAATGCACTTGCACTGGTTCCAGAACCGGTATGTTGTTGCACTTCAACAACGGTATCATTGAGCAATAACTCTACTTTTGCACCGAGCGATAGAGAATCATCAACCACTTCTACACGAATCGATAAATTTTCACCTACGGTCGCTTGCCCACCGTCCGATGGCGTCAAAATAGTAGCAGTAGGTGGACTATTCTCAATAATCCGAATCAATTTAGTAGGTGCATTATCCGAGCCATTCAAACCAGAAACAAAGGCTCCAACTGAGAGCGATGTTTGGGTTGTTGAAATGGACGGACTATTAACCTCGGCACTCCATATTTCGAACATCTCCTGTTTTGGCGTACCCGATGGGTTCTTTACTTCCCTAATCTCAATACCGGGATAGGTCGCACTTCCTACCAGTGTTCCATCAAAGTAAAAATCAACATTTTTAATTCCTGAGCTTGATTCTACCTCTGGTAAAACCCCTAAAGAAGACTCCAGTTGTAAGGTAATAGGTGACGATTCAACAACCCGTTGCCCATTGATCGGTAGCGTAAAATTATAGTCCGGAATCACCACCTCAGGCGCGATGCCTACGATTACTTGATGGGAGCTGGACAGCGTACTTTGACCCGCACTATCGGTAACTCGGGCCGAGTAATTTAGTGTCTGTCCGGCAAATTGCTCCGATATTGGCATCACTAAATTGAACGGTGAATTTTCGACCGTTGCTAGCGCTGCACCATCAAGATAAAACTGAACCTTGTTGACCCCGACATCATCTTCTACTTCGGCATCGATAGTTAGTTCTGACGGCGCGGTAATGGTCGCCGGAAGGTTCAAACTAATTTTAGGTTCACCATCTCTGGCTACCACGGGAACAATCGAACTTGTCCCCGACAATTCTCGAACCGATAACAATATCATCGCTGGTGCAACATCAGTGATAGCCACATTGGCTCGCAACTCATTTGCGTCGTTGATGTCCAAAAAGGCAGCGGCAGCTGACACCACCGTTATTTCCGGTGTCCAGTGGCCTGCAATCGAAGTACGGCTGCCGTCATCAAATACCCCTTGAATCTCAGGCAGGGAATGATATGAGTTCAAGCTAGGCAAAGTAAGTGGGTTTTCGCTGTCTACCCCTTGTAGAGAAATAGCGACTAAGGTTTTTGAAAAATCGACCACAACGGGTATTGACGCACTTGGTAAGCCCGGATAACTAACCGTGATGGACACTTCGATTGCGCCTGTCTCTTGTTTCGCAAACACCACACCCGCTTGCGTAACGCCGACTAGATCAGGATGCGACGATACGTAGCCAACATTGTTACCCAGCCCCGGGAGACTAACGACACCTCTGAATTGAAACTCAACGGCCGGAACGATCACTGGGGATTGTAGCGAATTATTAATAATTAAACTGGTACTTGACACTATCAGCGCAAGTGCTTCCTCTTGGATAGAATCTCCAGTAAATGCCACTTTTGAAATCGATGTGTGATTCCCCGCAGCGTCAACCACTGAAGCATCAACCAAAATAATCGCATCGTACGCTATCTCTTGGGGTGATAAGCTCTGATCTAGCAATAAGGAATATTGAAATATAGTTTGATCGTCGTGCGAAGGGTAAAGCCGGTCTGTCTGTCCTGAGAGAGCAAAGGCATTCTTCCTAGCCTCCGATACAACCCCGCCTGAAGTCCTAAGGTCCGACGCTCTTAAACCAACGACATTAAATGTCAAATAAGCGATATCGTTAAGATCATCAGCATCCATCGTCACTATTAATCTTTGCTGATCATCTTCATCCGTAATTTCAACACGGTCAAAGACCAGCGAAGGAGGTACACCCTCGTCGACAAAAGTCTCAGTATGGGTTACGTCATTTCCAGACCGGTCAATTGTCCTGACGCTGGGCTCAAATCGCTGCGCATCGTGCAAACTAAAAGTAGTAGTGCACACATTGGAATTGACCTCTTCACGATGTAACGAATTCAGGTCGACCGGCTCTAGATTGCCGGCACTTCCTACCTCTAATAAGGTTAGATTTGAGCAGTCAGTAAATGATGCTACGTATTGTATGGTGCTCGAACCACCTAACGCGGCCGTGTCTGCCACTCGGATGTCGGCGTCAGCACGAACAGATCCTGCTCCGGATAAGAAACAAATAAGGATCAATAACTTGAAAAGTCTTCTTTGACTCAAACGACTACACTCTTTTTAATTGTTATTATTAATGCAACCTAAGATCCGAACTGAAAAACTTTCGTCGTCCAAATCTATAAAACGTCACAGAACCGCAATTTCTACGTTTTAGATTAAAGCGCTATTTTGTTAACTACTGGAATAACTTAACGTTTAGAGCCATAACTAGTTTTAAACAAATTCTCAGGTTTAGTTAGATCTAATGTCACACTATATATAAGCGGCAAATCAAGCAAAACCTTGTCAAAATAATTCAACTTATTTATTCCGTCCATAGGCACATTGATATATTTTTATTTAGCCGCAGAGAATTAGGTCGTTTATCCGGTTTTTTGAGTGGTGATCAACGCTACTATTTTTAACGCCAAATCAGATCAGGATTTTCTCTTGGCTGACCTCCAACATGTTGATCACGATGGCTATTATTGAAAATACTCGACCAATGCTTTTGAAATTTCCATGCTCTCGATACTCAATGGATCATTAAGGTTGTGTTTTTCCAACACCGTCTGATCAGAACTTTCAAAAACAAGTCTTGCCTGTTTTTCTTGATCTAACCTTAAATAGGTTTGCGTTAGTAACATCTGCGTGTGCTTAAACTGACTCTCTTCAGCAATTGTAGGTTGTGATAAGATCTCACGGCTCTTGGTTAACGGATCAATAGCCATTTCGTATTTTTGAAATTCCAGATATAAATTAGCTAAATCTAAATAGAAAAATGACATATTTCTATGCTTATTCATACCATTATCCTCATAGTATTGAATCGCTTTTAAATAGTAATATTCTGCTTTTTTGAAATCCTTTAAGCCTTTGTAAAGGTCGCCCAAATTTGAATTCGGAAAAGCATTATACGAATGCTCAGCGCCAAAATGTTCATAGTACTTATCAAGAAAGATCAAATTATATTTCATCGCTTCAGAAAATTTTTCTTGCTTGGTCAAAACGGTGGCCATATAACCGTAGACTCTGGCAACCTTCGCATGATCTTTTCCAAAAACCACCGAATACAAATCAATAACTTGCTTGTAATATCCTAATGACTTTTCGTATTCTTCTTTCATACGATATGAGTGCCCCAACGCCTTGTGGATGGCACTTTTATTCCACTCACTATAATTGTCAGGATATTTTTCAGACACTTCTAAGCATGTATGTAGGACTTCTCTACCTAACTCCTCTTTTTGCATGTCCCTAAAGGATAGTAAATCACCATACTCCGTGCATACAGTAGCAAAAAGAGGGTCATCATTCGGTATATTGAAATAAAGTTTGGCCAATATATTTTCGGCTAATTCAAATTCGCCATTTTTTTCATACAGAAAAGATAAACCAGACAATAGATAATTCTCACCTTCAGACTGATCTACCAAGTCCTTCATAATATCTAATGCGCTTTCCGTCTGATCAAGAGCATCTAAACTAAGCGCCTTCTCATATAACAACCTTATCCGAGTATCGTAATCAAGTTGGTCTAACTCAGGCTCCAACGACAAAATTAAATCAAGTGATTTTTGTGTTTCACTAATTTTTCTATGAATTTTTGCAATCACTAAAATCAATTGGCCTCTTAACTTAGGGTCAATAACACTATTACTTTTGATCAGTTTGACGCTCTGTTCAAGAATTTGTCTTGCCGTTATTTGTTCACCCTTTGTCTTAACTAAATCAGCATTCTTAAACGCATTGATTAAGGTGTCAGACAGGGCCTGAGAACTTTGTTTATCTCGAATCGCAAGGTTTTTTTGTACAAGTAGATCGTTAGCTTTCTCTTTAATCGAGTTATTTTGGCTCAATAGTATGCTCATAAAGGTAATGACTAGGCTACTGAATAACACCCCCGCAGCTACCCCATAGTTATTTCTTACGACGAATTTGCGCAACCTGTACGACCAACTAGGTTCTTCTGCTAATACAGGAAGGTTATTTTGGTACCTATGTAAATCATCGATTAACTCGGCGACTGTTTGATAACGTTGGCTAGTGTCCACCTGGAGCGCTTTTATCGTTATCTTATCCAAATCCCCCTCGACAGCCTTGCGCCATTTGCTTGTGAAGGATAGAGCGCTTAACTCAGTAGTAGCCTCTTTCTGGCCTATTCTTATACTTGGATTGTCTAAATTGGCGGTAGTTAATCTTTTTTCGTACTCAACTAAGGTTAAGTTTTTTGACGTCAAAGGCCGTTCACCACACAGTAACTCAAAAAGAATAACCCCCAATGAATAGACATCACTGGATACCGTCACCGTTTGACCAGTAAACTGCTCTGGACTCGCGTAGGCTGGCGTCATTGCATGATGTTCAGTTACCGTTTTTAGTTCATCATTCTGCTGAAACTTCGCAATGCCAAAATCAATCAGTTTAACCTCTCCATTTTCCGTCACCAACACATTGCTTGGCTTGATATCCCGATGGATAATTAAGTTCCTATGCGCATGATGGATTGCATCACACAGCTTCATAAACAGCGATAAGCGATCTGCCAGCGATAAATCATGTTGCTCGCAATAAGTGGTTATTGATGAACCGGGGGTATATTCGATGACCACATAGGGCCGACCATCAATAAGGAAGTCGGCATCAATAAATTGACTAATGTTCGGGTGTGAAAGCCGCGAGAGAATGCTGGTTTCTTGAGAAAAGCGCTGCTTCGAAAAATCATCACTCAATTGCAATATCTTGATGGCCACCTTTTGCTGAATGCCTTCGACCTTACGTTGCGCTAAAAAAACATCGCCCATACCCCCCTGTCCAATTTTTTCGATAAGAACGTAACGGTCCGACGGAAAAAGCACCGAACTATTGGCAATGTTGCTCGCGACATCGTTGACAAAATCCTGAGTTTTTAATTGATTAGTCTCATAAGTCCGCAACATAGATAAGACTTGCTTTACAACCTCCTTATCATTTGTGGACGATGTAATGTATTCCTGAACCTCTGCCTCTTCAAGCTCAAGCGCTTTGAGAAATAACTCCCTAATCTCAGAGTGTTGCCGCTGATTCACGAAGGTGACTTTTCTTGCAGTTTATCCAACAACCAGGTTCGTGCAAATCGCCAACTTCTCGATATGGAAGATGGCGATTTCATACAAACTTCGGCCGTTTCTTCAATCGTTAAACCTGCGAAAAATCTTAATTCAATAATTCTTAGCGACTCGGAATCTACTTTCTCCAACTCATCTAATAAGTCGTTCAAAACAAACCAGTCAAACTGCAATTCAGATTTCGGCCCCTGCTCTTCAATAGACTCACAAAGGGTGACCTGTATCCATTCACCGCCTCTTTTGGAAGCTTTGTTTACACGCAGGTCATCCAAAATAATACGCCGAATGATACGTGCTGATAGAGCTAAGAAATGATTTTTATTTACTATCTGAATCCTATTTTTTTGTCTAAATTTCAAATACGCTTCATTAACAATTAGCGTTGGGTTTAGAAGCGAATCAGAGGCTTTGTTAAGTTGCGAATAGGCAACATTTCGCAATAACGGATACAGCTGTTCAAGCAATTCGTTTTCATCAGCCAACTGCCCCATGATCCATTGGTTAAGGTTGAGTGTAATGTTATCCGAATTATAATTAGTCATATCTATATAATATAATATAAAGCAATCTAGGTAGCGATCCAACCCATACCGAGAAGTTGACAAATAAGTCTTCATTGAAAATCACATCGAATTTAATGATTTTACGTCACGCCCCACCCACTTCTATAAGCGCTGTATTGACGAGTCAACTTTTTAACGTGTCACTAAAGCACACGGGGGTTGCTATACAAGCAAGTGTTGCCATACAAAAACTAGCTAGTCGTAAAATCCCAAAAGTGGCAATTTTTCCTGAGCAGCACAAAGCCCTCTCCATTGGGAAACTGAATTACTTCTTAACGCGTAAATACAAACAAATCGCAAAACTAATGATGTCTGGTGGAAATCGGTGACGTTTGTAAGTTTTCATTACTGAGCGATCAAGCATCTGAGGTTAATTTGTCAACACCACAGCCCATGCTAAATAACACTTACGAATCCGTTTCAATTATCTTCTGGCGGAGCAATAGCGCAGTGTATTTGCTCCATAGTAAACCCTCTACTCTGAAGAAATCTAGCGCGCTTAGCCCATGCTTTATAACTGTCTATTGAAGTTTCAATATACTTTTTCTGATATTCAGACTTTGCATTATCAAACCAGACAGCGCCGCCTGGGTCTAAATAGTCTTGAATGAGGTTGTTACTAACGCCCTTGTTCTTTAGTTCAGCTCTAATTTTAATTGGCCCAAAACCACGAATGCATCGAGATCGTATATATACTTCGGTAAAACGCTCATCGGATAGATATTTTTTTTCCAACAGGTCATCGATTACAGCATAAATAACGTCGGAGCCTTGGGACCTATCTGAGCCCTCTGCGTTATCGACCTCTTCAGCGGTATCTGCAGTATCAGCATCCTCGGAGCCATTAGATCTATCAGCCTTTCGAGAACCTTCGACGCGAGCGAACAGCTTAGTCGTTAACTCCTTAACACTGTGCTCACGCATCGCCAGCAGTCGCAGTCCTCGAGCAAATACGTCATTAAATTCTTTTTTGGCTGGATCAATTACGAAGGATAACGGTTCACTAGCCTTTTCCGCCTGCAATTCTGACCTCCGCCTCGTTTTGCCTTTAGACGGTCCCTCAAAAACTTCATCCTTTGGCATTGCTTCCAAGTTGCTAGTGTCGAACTCAAACTGTTCTTCAGGTGCGGAGTTACTTAGCGAAGACTTATAATCATTTGAATATTTAGATCGTTTTACAGATGAACGGCTACGCTTCTTTTTAGACTGAGGCTTTCTTGACTTTAACTCGAACGCATTTTCTTCTACCTGAGGATTAACTTTTGCCTTATGGCTGTAATCGCCTTGTCTACCCTCGCTCTTCTCAGAAGATTTCGAGCTATCGCCTTTATTCGACCGGCGAAGTGGTTTGATTATCTTCATAATATTCTGTACTAGCTAAACCAAAAATGGAGTTAACTCTCGTTAACTCCATTATCGGTGCTGAATCTATATTTCTATAATAAATTAAAGAAAATATTAAGCTAAATTATGCTTTAGCTTGTTTAGATTTAATTTCTTTAATCTTCGCATCATTGGTTCTAGCCTCTTTGGCTGAAGCTACATGTTCTGGCCTCTCTTCACCAACGCCAAGTGCTGTGCGAACTTTCGCTTCTATCTCTTCAGCCATCTCAGGGTGTTCCTTTAGAAACTCACGAACGTTATCTTTGCCTTGGCCAATGCGCGTACCGTCATAGCTATACCAAGCGCCAGATTTCTCTACGATATCATGCTCAACACCGATGCCGATTAACTCACTTTCTTTTGAGATACCTTGGTTATACAAAATATCGAACTCGGCTTGCTTAAATGGCGGAGCAACCTTGTTCTTGACTACTTTAACGCGAGTTTGATTGCCATAAATTTCATCGCCTTTCTTGATTGCACCAATGCGGC
>JAESTB010000094.1 GCA_016763815.1 Arenicella sp. | reverse complement strand
CACCGCGGCACGGTTCAAAACAAAACCGGCAGAGCTAAATGCAAAAAAAATTGAAGCGCCAACAATAAAGAGGAAACAGGGGAACACGATGTCTGTCGGAGTCAGCCCATGCCAATTCGAATGTAGTAACGGCCCATAAACACGGCTCCAATCGCCAGGGGTGTTGACTAAAATCATTAGCGCAATCGCCAAGCCTCGAAACATGTCGAGAGCGATAAAACGAGACGGCACTGATTTCATGATTAAAGCTCAACCTAGTTATTGACAACGTTGTCGTTTATAAATATTATAGCACAATATAACGTAAAGCTTGGTTTTACGATGACACAATTATTGCTGAGTATGACCTTGAATAAAGCCACAGAAACCGACACACACACACCTGATCTATTTATCGGAATAGACGGCGGCGGCAGCTCATGCCGAGCTAAAGTATTATCATCTGATGGGTCAATCACCGGCGGCGGCTTTTCAGGGCGGGCTAACCCTGTGCACGGCTTAGAGAAAACAATCGAGTCAATAATAGACTGTTCACAGAAAGCTATTGAGGATGCTGGGCTTGAAAGCAGTGCAATACGCCATATCACTGCAGGCATTGGTCTTGCAGGAGTCAACCTTCCATCGCTATACGAAAAAATAAGTCGTTGGCAACACCCATTTAAAGAAATGTTTCTAACCACCGACCTCCACATAGCCTGCCTTGGGGCTCATGCTCAGCAAGATGGCTCGGTTATAATCGCGGGCACCGGTTCATGTGGAATTTCAATTTCCGGATCAAAGATGTTTTCTTATGGCGCGCATGGTTTTCCTTGGGGCGATCAATGCAGCGGAGCCTGGTTTGGATTACAGGCAATATCAGTTTCATTACTCGCCTATGATGACTTAGGTCCGCAAACATCCCTCTGCGACAGAGTATGTGACGCACTGAATACCAATCCGCTCGAAATAGCCGACAAAATGTCCAACCAGCCGTCGAAAGAATTTGCTAAGTTAGCTAGGCTGGTCTTTGAAGAAGCTAAGAACGGCGATGCTGTTGCGATTAGCGTTATTGAAGACGGGGTTGGCTACCTAAATAAAATGGCACGTAAAATTATGTCTACTTCGCCGGGGCGACTAAGCCTTATCGGTGGTTTGAGATCTGAGCTGCTACCTTGGTTAGCCAGCGATGTTCAAGACTACCTGTGTGACCCAATTGAGTCACCTGAAGGTGGTGCTATTTACTTCGCACAATCGAAGTCTAGACAAAAAGCAAACTTAGCTCAAAGCCAGTGTCAGTAATGCTGACTTAGTTGACTATATGACCCCCAACGGCCCAATACAAACTCTAGGATTGATCCCATTACCGAGCAACTGCACTATGTCGCAGCAAGGTAATTGTGATCTTTCAACCCTAGACACAGTTGAAATTAACAATTCATGCCTGCTAGACATCGCAATGTATCTGCTTGGCGAGTTAGTTAAGAAAAACATAGCTGTGGCAAAAAACATCTTACCGTCTCAACCCAATTCGCCCACAGCTCTATCTCAAGAAAATGCCTCAATCACGCTGGAACTAAACGACAATAATTTAAACGACAATGTTTTAAACGACCTAGGTTACACACTGATTGTTGGCCCAAGCAACATCAGTATCGGCGCGGCGAAAGAAAGCGACCTATTTTACGGCATCCAAACGTTATTGCAGCTTATCTCCGGTGGGCATACTTCGGTTCCAACATTACGTATTGAAGACAAGGCTAGGTGTGATTATCGAGGTTTACATCTCGACGTCAGCCGCCACTTTAGATCAGTAAAGGACATTAAACATATTGTTGATTTAATGTCCATGCATAAGATGAATTTTTTCCATTGGCACTTGGTTGATGATCAAGGCTGGCGAATCGAAATTAACAAGTACCCTCGACTTACCGAAGTTGCTAGCAAACGTGCTTCAACCGTAATCGGTCATACCCTAGACAAGGATGCGCCAAGTGATCTTCAAGTTCATTCAGGGTTCTATACTCAACAAGATATCAGAGATATTGTCGCCTACGCACAGCAACGTCATATAACCATCATCCCTGAAATTGACTTACCCGGTCATAGTTCGGCCTTACTTGCGGCTTACCCTGAGTATAGCTGCGCGAATCAATCAGACACCGCATCGGTAAAAACGCATTTTGGTATTTTTAAGCATGTTTTATGCAACCGAGCGAGCAGCTTCACTTTTCTAAAAGATCTGCTATCTGAGGTAGCTCAGTTATTTCCATCTGAATACATACACATCGGTGGCGATGAGGTAAAAAAAGATCACTGGCGGCAATGCCCCGATTGTCAGACTGTCATTAAAGAACAGTCGTTAAATAATACAGCTGAACTACAAGGTTATTTTATCGGTCAGGTTGTCGAAATTCTTCAGTCACTTGGCAAAAAAGCAATCTGTTGGGATGATGTTTTGGAGAGTCAAAATTTAAACCCCAAGGTCACAATCATGTCTTGGCTTGGTGAAAGCAGCGCTGAAAATGCGCTTAATCGTGGCCATCAATTGATCAAGACGCCTACTAACTTGTACTTCGATTTTTATCAGTCAATGTCTATCGATGAGCCCTTTTCTATTCATGGCCATGCGCCGTTAAAAAATGTCTACAAATATGACCCTCTACAGCACAACAATAAGATTTTAGGCGCGCAAGCGAATGTCTGGACCGAGTACATCCAGACCTTAAGTCAGCTTGAATATGCAATTCTACCCAGAATGACCGCCTTAGCTGAAATTCTGTGGACTCCGCTCAAACTGCAAAACTGGGACGACTTTAAAACACGACTAATCGTTCAATATCAACGTTTTGACGATTTGGGCTTAAACGCGTCTAGAGCGATTTATGTCCCTGAGTTTAGCGTGCAACAAAATGATAGCGGATCTTTTGATGTGCTTATCTTGAGCGAGTCTTCAGATATGAATATTCACTACACGCTCGACGGCACACGACCAAGCCACAGTTCATTGCGGTACCAGTCGACTTTAATCGTTGATAAGCGAACCGTCATAAGTGCGTGTTGCGTTGATAAAGATAGCGCTGAGCAATACGGCATAAACAGAATCACGATATTTCCACATAAGGCCTTAAATTGCCAAGTTAACGTCATCGATTCAAGCGGTAACGAGAAAATCAATTACGACCTGGCATTGCTTACCAATGGTCGCCCTCAGCAAGGCCAACGATTTCAACACGCAAACTGGATTCCATTTGAGAATAAGCTTGAATTCGAACTTGAATTAGATCTCGGAAAGCCAACCGAAATATCAACCGTCAGTCTAGGCTTTGATGGTGCCTTAGGTCGAGAACTGTATTTTCCCGAGTCAGTAAATATAAGCACCTCACTTGATAGAGAAACATGGCGGCCCAAAGCAAATTTATCTGACAACACAATTAAAGGACGCTTAAGCGCTAACTTGGAAAAAGTGTTAACGCGCTACCTACGAATAAAAATCAACAACCCTGATCAAATTTACTCTCATGAAGATGAGAAGATGGTAGCTACTCCGCTCTATATCGATGAAATTGTAGTCACCTGATTAGAAGGTAAAATAATAATGACAAAACTCACCGTACTCTCGAATTTAGACTGGGCCATCGTAGGGTTCGTTCTGGCAATGACATTTGCCATTAGCCTACTTATTAAGGACAAAGAAGGCGGCGGCGGCGTAGAAGAATTTTTTACCGCCAACCGTAGTGCAAAATGGTGGCTAATAGGCACGTCTATTGCGGCGACAACGTTTGCTTCCGACACCCCGCTGCTTATTACCGGCTGGATTGCCAAATACGGTATTGCCGGCAACTGGTTTTGGTGGGGCGGCGCAGTCGGCATCATCGCCATTACGGTTTTTTTCGCTCGAGTTTGGCGCTCAACCGGGGTCGTCACTGATGCTGAAATTGCCGAACTACGCTATGGCGGTAAACCAGCGATGGTATTACGCAGTAGTAAAGCATTTGTATTTTCCGTTGTGGTTAATTGCATAATACTTGGCTGGGTGCTCGCCGGGATGTCAAAAATAGCTGAACCATTTATGGATTGGCAATACTTACTTGGCGTAAGCCTCTATCAAGCGATAGACGCAGCCTACCCCGCGTCACTAATATTCAATGACCTAAATACCAGCCTGACTATTTTCACGCTGGTAACAATAACTCTACTCTATTCCGCTTTAGGTGGTCTACGAGCGATTCTTATTACTGACGTAGTTTGGTTTGTTTTAGCAATGTCGATGGCAATTGTTTTGAGCTATTTCGCTGTGAGTAGTCTCGGCGGCTTAGACGGTATGTGGATAGCCTTGGAAGAAACCTACCCAAAGAACATGACCGCTACCGATTTAGACGGCAATGCATTTCTCAACCATGAACAAATAAGTTCCTTTATTCCATCATTCTCAGACGACTTAGCGGGTGGCTTAGGCATACCATTCAGCGCATTTATTCTTACCCTCACCTTTATGTGGTGGACTAACGGAAATGTCGATGGTGCAGGCTTCTTCGCGCAACGGCTTTACAGTGCAAAAGACGCAGGCGAAGCTGAAAAAGGAGCGATGTGGTACGGCTTAGCACATTTTGTTTTTCGATCATGGCCTTGGGTAATCGCCGGCGTTGCGGCATTGGTAATCTACCCAAGAGCGGCGGTAAACGATGTTGCCGCCGAGTTCAATGCCTGCTTAAAAGACTCAACTGTTTGCACCGTCGCCATGACAAACTGTATGCAAAATCGCTATATCTGCGAAGTAAAAGAATACGGCCTATTGTATAAAACCGAAATCACAAAAGACGGCGCTGCCCCCGTTATTGAATTCAGAGAAGACCGTGAACGTAGCTACCCAGCAATGATTAAAGACGTCATGCCTAGGGGCCTACTTGGGCTCGCATTGGTTGCATTGATGGGCGCATTCATGTCAACAGTTTCAACCCATATTAACTGGGGGGCATCGTACATCGCCAATGACTTTTACTTACGCTTTTTCAACCCATCAGCGTCGAATAAAAATTTATTATTAGTCAGCCGGCTAGCCACACTTGGCATTACTTTAGTGGCCATTGTGGTGGCGTCATTCATAAAAAGTATCGGTGAGATGTGGAACCTTTACTTAGGCATGATGGCCGGTCTAGGCTTACCGCATCTAATGCGTTGGTTTTGGTGGCGAGCAAACGCCTGGACAGAAATCGCGGGCATGGTTACTGGCCTCTTATTAGCATTAAGTAATTACCTACTGTCTTTTAATAACATGCTACCGCAAGGCCAAATATCAATTTTCCCGACTAGTATCGCCAGCCACCCAATACACGTGATCTGTTGGATCTCTATCTGCTCAGCACTGGCGTCAATCGTTGCGACTTACTTAACCCCAGCGGTAGACGATGACACTCTGAGAGAATTTGTTAAAAAGGTTAAGCCTATTGGCTTTTGGAAGGACCTAAATCAAGGTTACTCCGCCCCTCGCAGCTTTGCTGAATCAATGCTTTATTTTGTGTTGGGAAGCATTGGAATCTACGCTGGCATGTTTGGCATCGGATATTTATTACGGCTGGAATACTTAACCGGACTTGGCTTCATTATTCTATTCATAATCACGATGGGCTTTGTGATCAAAGGCATGAATAAAATTAATGTGAAAAAGGCTTAACCTTAAGCGGCTCCTTGCACACACCCATCATTGCCAACACCGAATATTGCTAACATCTGATCTTGCCAAAATCGAAAACTTTTATCAATTGAGTCTCGCCACTTCAAGTTTTTATGTGGCGACAACTAGTAAGCTTAGCTAGCGACACATTTCACTAGCGATATGCTACTGTCAATTGCTCATCGAGCTTTTGTCGCTGGTCTTCAACGAACGTATAAAATTCTTGATTTACCAACTTACTCGCTGCGGCCCGGTCAACTAAAACAATAACGTTGCGGTGCATTTGCAATGCCGAAGCGGGGCAAGAAGCCGAGATTGCCCCTTCTACCGTCGCCTGAACCGCATCAGCTTTACCTTCCCCTGTTGCGATCAACACGATTTGAGCTGAATCCATAATGGTGCCAATTCCCATGGTCAGCGATAAGCTAGGTTGTGTTTCATCCGAGCCGAAAAAACGAGCATTATCCTTAACCGTCGCTTGAGTCAAGGTCTTAACCCGCGTACGCGATGTTAACGACGACGAAGGCTCATTGAAACCGATGTGCCCATTGCGGCCTATACCCAGCAGTTGAATGTCGATTCCTCCGCTACTGGCAATTTTATTTTCATAAAGACTACATGTTTCGGTCGGATTTTTCGATCCGCCATCTGGCACATGCGTCGAGCTTATCGGAATATCAATATGATTAAACAGCTCGCTCTGCATAAAGAATCTATAGCTTTGTGGATGCTCGCTGGCAAGGCCAAGATACTCATCCAAGTTAAATGTCGTAACACCAGCAAAGGAAACCCCTTGATCTAAATGAGCCGATATCAGGTACTGATAAAGCGCAAGAGGGCTTGAGCCAGTCGCCAAGCCAAAAACCGAATTAGGCTTACGTGCTAGCTGTTGAAGAAAAATATCGCCACCGGTTTGTGCAACCTCTGTGGCGGTGTCAACGATAATTACTCTCATTTTATAAACTCTACAAATGGGTTATTCACAGCATGGCCTCACCAGCCACCCATGTTTGCAATACCTTGAAATGCTCATCGAAGTGAACAATATCGGCGCGATAGTTATTTTTCAGGAAGCCGAAGGCATCATCAATGTCTAAAAATGTAGCTGGGTATAACGAGGCCATACGCAGACACTCAGATAGTTCAATACCAACGTCAATATGGCTGTTACGCACGGCCTCAATCATCGAAATTGCAGAGCCTGCCAATCGCCCCTCACTATTGATCAGGCAACCATTTTGTTCGGTGATAGTGTTGCCATAGAGTTCAAAAGAATTGCTCTGGGAACCCACAGTTGCCATAGAATCCGTTACCAAACACAGCTTTCCTTTCGGTTTGGCTAGATGCGCCAAACGCACCATTTGAGAATCAACATGATGCCCATCAACAATGATTCCACACCAGCTATTTTGATCAACCAAAGCACTACCGACAACCCCTGGCTCACGCCCAGTAGCTGGCCGCATCGCGTTGTACAAATGGGTAAAACCACGTAAGCCTTCGCTCAATGCTTGAGATATTTGATCCGAACGTGCATCGGTATGCCCAGCGCAGACAATGACCCCATGATCACACAGAGCTTTGATCTGCCCTGCTTTAAGAATTTCTGGAGCCAGGGTTACTAGCAGTGTGAAATCTGTTAACGAGCCAAGCCACAAAATGTCGTTTTCTGAAATGGCGGATAAGTAAGCTTCATCATGCGTACCTCGGCGCTCTGAGGCAAAGTATGGGCCTTCGAGGTGCAGGCCTAGAACGCCTTTCTCACCACTTGAAATATAGTCACCAACGGCCACAACCGCTTGTTTGCGCGTCTCCGCAGTGTCACTGACAATGGTCGGTAATAACGATGTTGTCCCGCCCGTGTGGTGACCTTTCACGATACGTCTAAGCCCTTCGACAGAAGTCTCATTGTTGAATAGAACCCCACCGCCACCATTCACTTGCCAGTCCACAAACCCAGGTGCTAATACACCTTTAGTGAGGCGCTCTAGAGTGAAATCGGAGGGCACCATCTCTAGCGAAGAGACACCCACCACCGTTTCGCCTTCGATGAGAACGGCATGGCTTTGAAAAAATTCATTACCATCAAAAATTTGTGGAGCACTGATTGCTTTCTTCATGAGCACGAATGATTACTGGCGTGAAACCGAATGACAACGTTGTCAATTATCAATGGATTAACTCTGAATGTAAAGTGAAAAGCCAGACATTGACAGTCAAGATCCGATAAAAAGAGGTTCTTCAACACTCAGAAGGTAAACCATACGAGCGTAG
This sequence comes from Arenicella sp., assembly GCA_016763815.1. Classification (GTDB taxonomy): domain Bacteria; phylum Pseudomonadota; class Gammaproteobacteria; order Arenicellales; family Arenicellaceae; genus Arenicella. The sequence continues at coordinate 3,493 of JAESTB010000094.1, read as the reverse complement.
GTCACTATAACATTACCTTTTAACTCGTCATGTCCGCAGATGATTCTCTAACAATCATCTCAGGCAAGTAACTATGTTCGTCATAACTATCCTCATCATCATCACCCTCAAGCATACGAATCAATAATTGGGTTGCATGGCTGGCAATTTTATCATTAGGTTGTTTGGCGGTAGTCAACGATGGCCATGTTTGCCGAGAAAAAGGGCTGTCTTCAAAACCGACTATCGATAGCTGCTCAGGAACTTTAACACCGTTCATTCTGGCTGCAAATAAAGCGCCGGCGGCAATTTCATCGTTGCAGGCAAATACCGCGGTAGGTGCCTCTTCGATGTCCATAATCTGTTTCGCGCGCTCCACTCCAGATTCAAAGGTATAGTGTCCATCGAGAATCAATTCGTCTGCAACCTCAATATCATAGTCACGAAGCGCCGCTTTATAACCCTCTAGCCGTTCACCACTGGAAAGATGTTCAGGATCTCCGTTGAGAAAACTTATCCGCTTATGATTCCGTTTTATAAGATGTTCAGTAATTTGATATGCCGCCTTACGATCATCAATGAAAATCGTTCTCTCGATATCGTCAGGTGCCACTGAGCCAGAAACGATTCTCGAAAACGTTATGCCCGCAACATCAAGCTTCTTGATGATTTCGGGATTTTCGGAAATGGGTGGAGTCAAAACAAGGCCTGCCACCATACTGCGCCGAGTAAGTGCCAAAATCTCTTCAAATACCAGTGATGGATCTGAAACGTTTTCGCAGGGATGAACGACCAATTCATAGCTATTCTTACGCGCAGCGGCAAGAATACCGTGCAACATGGTAATAACATAGTTGCTGTTTGGATTGTTATAGATAAAGCCAATTGTCGCTGACTTCCCTCTTAAACGCCTAGCCGATAGGTTCGGGTGGTAGTTGAGACTCTCGATCGCCGATTGCACTTTTTCGCGCATTTCCGACTTCACTCCCACTTCGTCGTTAACCACACGTGAAACAGTCTTAAACGAGACGCCAGCTAACTCTGCTACATCTTTTATCGTAACTTTCATTTTAAATCTAGGTCCGCCATCATTAGTACGTTAACAATCCCCCAACCAAATCTTAGTTATACACATTAAACCGCAGGTAAGTGTACATAGTTGCTTAGCCAATGATATCAAAGCTACCTCGACGCCCATAGCAACTATGATAATAACTTAAGCACTATCTGAGGTATTGCTTAGTTTGGCGCTTAATTAAAAGACCTTGCCGATAGAACGAGTTTATTCAAAGTGGTATTAACTAACAGTTGAATGCCCTGCAGGCCTTATCATAAAAGCTTTGTCGGCTGGTATCATCAGCCAAGCGGCAAGCGATTCTTGGGTCTATTTAATCATCGTAAAGCACACTCATCCGTACACCGCTATTTCCCTTGAAGGCAGCTGAAAAGCTCGAAAAAACTTATCCCTTAACCATGCATTGATTAAAGTTCGCGCTATCGAATCTGGTTAAACAAAAGGCTCTAAATACCTAGGTAACAATCTCCCAATGCTGCTTAAATTGGCTTATTATATGGCTATACGCGCACTTATTAATGATTTTTCCCAGCAGATCACTGAACTATTTTCGCCAATAAATTCTAATTTTTAAAAAGAGGCATACCCAATAGCTCACACAATGAACTTACCTAAAAAGATGGAATATTATTCGCGCGATGAGTTAATAAAAATAATTAAAACCAATCAGGCTATTGTAGGTAAAAACGCACACGATATCGATGCTATCAAGCTCCTAAGTCAGGCTCACTTACGAATGGCCAATTTTCAAGCGGCCGCGCAACAACTATCGAACCTTCTCAAGATTGACGCGACTCAAATCTGGGCATACCACGAGTTAGCAAACATCTTGCAACGCGTTGCAAAGCCTGAGGAAGCCAAAGACTTGATTCGGCAGGCGCTTTTAGTGGATTCCAATAATGCACAATCGCATGCCGTCTTCGGAACTCTTCTGGCTGAAGAAAATAACCTTATCGCTGGAGAATGGCATTTTCGTCGTGCCCTTGAATTATCACCTGACAATCCAAAGATTCAATCCAAACTTGCGCTTAGCTTAATGCAGCAAGGAAAAACAGACGAAGCCTACACTCATTATCAACAAGCATCTGAGTTAGCACCCAACGATTTTGAAATTATTGCTCACTGGTCAAAACTTTGCGAGGTGACTGGCAACCTCGAACAAGCTGACAAGCTGCTTAACAAAGCCGCTTCGATTGCGTCGCCTAAGTCGGTTGATTTATTACGCTCTAATTACATGGCACGAATGGGCAAACATCAACAAGTCATTGAAATCATTAGTGCGTCAAAGAACCCAAGCGGCGACGCCTTACTAGAGCGAGGCAAAGCTTACGACCGTATTGGTGAATACGATAACGCTTGGAGCGACTTTGTTAACGGTAAAGAAAAACTTGTTAAAGAGAATCCGGGACTTGAATATCAAACGCAGCCAGTCAATGATTTTTTTGCTGCACTCACTTCTTTTTTTACGCCTGAGCTAATGGCTCAACTGCCTAAAGCAAGCGTACGCAAAGATGGCCCCCAACCTATTTTTGTTCTCGGCAGCCCTCGTTCGGGTACAACATTAACTGAGCGAGTATTGAGCGCGCATTGCGATATTGATGCTGGCGGTGAATTGGTTTTCTTACCTGAGCTTCGCGAGCTTGCCAACAAAATTCTACCCAACGCTTCTTTCCCTAGTAACTTAGCCTATAGTTGCGCGGCTGACTTTCGGCACCTCGCGACCTTGTTTCGCGACCAGTATCTAGCGCGCGCTGAGTCAGCTGGGCTATTGAATACAGGTGCTTCATTTTTCACTGACAAAATGCCATTTAATGAGATTTACATGCCTCTATTAAAAATGGCCTTCCCTGAATCACCCATCGTTTACGTCACACGTCACCCTTTTGATATTTGCGTATCCATGATGTCTCACAGAATAAACCATGGCTTTCACTGTGCTTATAGCGTGAAAAATATCGTCCATCACCTGAATTTGGTACATACGCTAACACAGCACTATCGAACCATAATGGACACTCAACTATTGCCATTCAGGTATGAGGATTTTGTCGGTAATCAAGAGCAACAAACCAGAAATTTGATTGACCACATCGGCCTGCCGTTTGATGACGCTTGCCTACACTTTCAACGAAACAAATCTTACACCCCCACGCCAAGCTACATACAAGTGCAAAGTAAAGTCTCTGACAAGGCCATTGGACGTTACAAAAATTACCAACAACACTTAATCCAATATGACTCCCAATTAGCATGCATGCTGTCGGATCAAGGTTATTGAATTATTGCAACAACACACCAAGCCAAATCTACATGAGACCTCAGCATAACTCAGGGACGAGATAAAAAGTGTTTGGAATGCCTTCAATTGAGGCCGAAAACGCAGCCAATAGCGAGCTATCGGCAAGTTTTTCAACGAAAAGTAAAGACATTACAGACATT
>JAESTB010000093.1 GCA_016763815.1 Arenicella sp. | reverse complement strand
GTGAAAGGTTATAGCTTTAGAAAGGCTGAGTGGTACTAGCTATGGTAATTAGCTGGCAAGCGGTCACCAAACAAAACAGAATAAGTAATCAACTTTAAGGGTGCACACCGTTGGATACCAAAGATCAAGTACGTTTATTTAAAGACATCGAACGCCGAGCGAAAAATTTATCGCTAAATGGCCGGAAGCATCCATTTAAATGGCACCAAGACATTTCTGGCTTACTGAGTCCTAAGGCAGTAGAGCTAACTCGTCAGTCGTTGAAGGAGTTAACCGTTGATGACTATGTCGCAAAAGTTTTAGACCCTGCGGAGTCTACTAGTCGGCCAAGCGCACGAGCCGCCGTTAGTAAACTGCGTGGCAAAATTCATAGTGAGTTTGAGTTGGGGCCGCTGTACTCAGTCGAGATTTCACTTGAGCACAATGGCGCTACACGCCGTTTGGCTTTTATTGCTCAGGACCGGAGTATCTCTAATGGCGTTTGGAAGCCTGAACACCATTTAGAAGCGTGCCGCTTAGTTGACGAATACGCTGGCCGCGCCGTTCCAATAGTGACCTTCATGGACACGCCAGGAGCCGATGCAGGAACCGAAGCCAATGAAGCCAATCAGGCGCATTCAATTTCACGTTTGATTGCGGTGATGGCTGCCGCCAAAGTCCCAAGCATTGGGGTGATTTATGGCCTTGGCTACTCAGGCGGTGCAATCCCTCTAGCAACCACTAACTTGCTATTAGCTGTGCGTTGCGGTGCATTCAATACCATTCAACCTAAAGGCTTGGCGAATATTGCCCGTCAATACAATTTGTCATGGCAGGAAAGCGCTCGCTATGTCGGCGTTTCACCATCTGAGTTGTATCGCAGTGGCGCCATCGATGGTGTTATTGATTGGGACCCAAGTGATAGCGATGACGCCATTACTGACAATGATAACTTGGTCGCGGCAATTTTCACCGGCATACAAGAAATTGAAGCCGATGCAAAGCGTGAAGTGCTCGAAAATCCGAAAGTAGCCGCCGACTACGTCAGCAATGTTCGCTCTGAAAAGTTACATAAACATTCGTTTGATACGCTACAAAAAGCAGCCAACTTTCAACTTTACAAAGAACTAAGCGAATACCCTAGCGTGTACTCACATGCGGTTATGTACTTGCGATCTTTGTCGATGCGTTGCCGCATTCATTCGACCACGATAGAAGCCTATGGCCGGCTTGCTGAGGAAGAGATCCCTAAGGGTGATTTACATACTCGCACGCAACAGCTGCGAGAAGTAGCCATTCAACAGTGGTTATCTGATCCTGAAAAGCTGGTTTATAACGACCAACTGGCTAAAGCATGGTCAACACTAAAGCAACGTCGAGATGAACTAGATACCGAGCGCAACAAGCTCACCGCGTTCATCTTGGGTGATCCACAAAGCAACTACGTCAGCGCACAGAAGAATTTTTGCTTCGTGCTGTGCTTATACTTGTACAACCGATGGAAATCAGACGCGGCATTTAATTTTGTCGAGATGAGTCGTCAATTATCGGCTCTTCCCCTAGCGGAAGAAGGCGTGGAATCTGCGCTAGATAAAGATCAAGCCGATCTAACCTTATTAGATACTCTATTCGAACCTGCGATTCGCGATACTCTGCAAGATCAGTTTCGCAATGTGCTGGTATTTGACGCTCTATACAATAATATTGTTACTAACTTTGGCGAGATCGCTGAAGAATCAAAAGCATTTCAATCGATATCGGAGAAAACACTGCGTGGCATTTTAGATACCTCACTCGAAAAAGTAGCCTCAAGTATCAGCGTCACCATTGCCGACGGCGTGGTAAACAGCGACACCAAGGCAGAGTTTGCTAAATGGCTGTCTCACTTCGTTAAGTATGATCAACGTGGTGCGTTTCTAGCCGATGTTGAAGAGTGGAAGCGAGTCAACTTCCCGCGTATGTCAGATTCCCTGCTGGTATTGATCACCTACTTCTTCGAGACATTGGTACCCCGATTTATCGAATCTCAAATGAGTGGTAAGTCGTATAACGGCCAAATCAACCCAGGGCGTATTGGTAAACGCAAAGACTTCTGGAATCAGCTTAATATCGCGTATCGCGATTTGATGATCCAGCGCGTTTTAACATCCTACAAACGCCAAAAGTTAGCCACAGTAGATGCGTTTAAGGCCGAGCTCTTCAGCGAATTTGACGAAACTAACGCAAATCGCATGACCGCCAATCCAGTCTCGTTCCCCGGCTTTCGTCAATCGATCGAGAAGTCGCTAAACAATGGCGTTACACCATGCGGCGTGGTAACCGGCATTGGAAAATTGAAGCTCGACGAAAGCGGCGAAACGGCTAAGGTTGGTGCGCTAATATCCAACGTGGCATTCCAAGCCGGTGCTTTCGACATGGCTGGCGCTGAAAAACTCTGCTCGCTATTAATTGACTCGGCCGACCTAGGCTTACCAGTGGTGTGTTTTGTCTCATCTGGCGGAATGCAAACCAAAGAAGGGCCGTGTTCGTTGTTCTCAATGGCAATCGTTAATGATCGAATTACTGCCTTCATAGCTGAAACTGGCTTACCAGTTATCATTTTCGGTTTTGGCGACTGCACTGGTGGCTCGCAAGCGAGTTTTGTAACCCACCCTCTAGTTCACACTTATTATTTCAGCGGCACCGACATTCCATTTGCTGGGCGCGTCGTGGTGCCCTCGTTCCTACCCTCAGTGGCGACAACCTCGAACTACTTAGCAAATAACCCGGGCACCATGCAAGGCTTGGTAAAACACCCCTTCGCTGAAGGCCTCGATGAAAAATTGCTTGCGGTAGACCCAACTATCACGCTGCCGACTCAAAGCATTGGCGACGTAGTAAGCAAAGTTATCTCGGGTGCTGTTGGTGTCGATAATGTGGAGCAAGCACCTACCGTTTTTCGCGCTGTCGACCAAATGGGCAAAATCGAAACCGTCTTGATTCACGCGCGCGGTTGTACCGCCATAAAGCTAATTCGCGTTGCCCAGGAACAAGGCCATAAAGTGATGTTGGTTCAATCTGACCCCGACATGGACTCAGCCGCCTGCGATATGCTAACCGAGCGAGACGAGGTGGTCTGTCTAGGTGGTCAAACACCAGGGGAAAGTTACCTCAACGGATTATCGGTGGTAACTATCGCCAAAAATCGAGGCGCTGATGCACTCCACCCTGGCATCGGTTTTTTGTCTGAAAATGCTGGCTTTGCTAGGCTATGCCGCGCTAATGGTTTAAATTTCATTGGGCCTAAAGCAAGCAGCATGGACACTATGGGCAATAAGTCCAACGCTATTCATACCGCCATGGCTAACAATGTGCCGGTAGTTCCCGGTTCACACGGCATTCTTACCAGTGCCGAAGCAACCGCTAAGGTTGCAGACGAGATCGGCTACCCAGTGTTGCTTAAAGCAGTGCATGGCGGTGGCGG
>JAESTB010000010.1 GCA_016763815.1 Arenicella sp. | reverse complement strand
GTTCTACAAAAAATGCCACTGTCTGAGTTTCAATCGGTAATTGACGTCAACCAAGTAGGTACTTTTCTCTGTGCGCAAGAAGCCGCCGCAATCATGATCAAAAACCAGTTCAATGGGGTAATCATCAATATCTCAAGCATCAGCAGAGCGGGTAATTTCGGCCAGAGTAATTACAGCGCAAGCAAAGCCGCTGTTGTGGCCATGACAACCACCTGGAGCAAAGAACTGGCTGGTTTCGGCATTCGCGCCGCGGCAATAGCACCTGGATTTATTGCCACCGAAATGACCAAAAAGGTTCCTGCATCAGTGCTCACAGATATTACCAAAAAAATTCCGGCTGGCCGTTTGGGCCAACCAGAAGAAATTGCCAACGGTGCACTCTTTATCCTCGAAAACGATTACTTTAACGGGCGGGTTCTTGAAATAGACGGCGGTCTGCGCCTTTAACGCAGGCATCTATACACCAGTAAATTGACGCTCAGGTCGAACCTTTACTATACTAGAGGCTACTCAACCCCGACCCTAGCCAGTCGATCTAAAAGTGTGTCTTTAAGTGCCCGATAAACAATCAAAAAGTGAAAAAATACTCGATGCCGCTGAGGCACTGTTTGCTGTACACGGCTACGACGGTGTCACCATGCGAAAGATAGCAAGCATGGCTGGCGTTGATGTAGCATTGGCAAACTACCACTTCGGACGAAAACTAGATGTCTTCCAGAGGGTTTTTGAAAGGCGTTCTGAAAGTTTAAATCAGTCACGCCTAGAAGCACTGCATGCCTGCCAAGCGTCAGCCGATGAAAACGGGCCCTCAGTTGAGCAAATCATTGAAGCTTTTTTACGGCCTCTTGAAACAGCCCAAGAAGCGTCTAACGACGGCTGGAAGAATTATTTAGCATTGGTTGCCTTCGTCAATAATTCTCCTATTTGGGGTAAAAAGATGATGTCATCATTATTTGATGATCTAGTTCAGGTGTACATCGTTGCACTCAGAAAGGCACTGCCTAATGCTACAGACGAGCAACTCTACTGGTGTTACCACAATCTTTCTGGCGCCTTGACTCTAACCTTTGCGCAAACTGGCCGTATCGACAAACTATCGAAAGGAAAATGTCGCTCTGACGACTTCACCGCCGCCTACGGAAACATGATCCCGTTTATGTCCGCCGGCTTTAAGCAGGTTTGCGGTTAGTTCAACACCTGAGCTCAGCATCAGATAAGTTTTAAGTTACAGTAAAAATTAAGCCAGCCGCGCAACCGGGTTTGAGTGAAAATATCGGTGCCTTATGGAACTCTTCTATCTAGTTTATAAGACCAAAACGACATATCTATGATATTGACCGTTTGATAGTCCAAACGTTGCGCAGCTTGTTATATTTTTTTATGGCTACCATCACACATTGGTTGTGATGCAGTAGCTTTACAACCACAAAAAAATACTTTTTTTGACTCGTTAGCTATATATTTTACTGGTGCAAAATCGGTACTGCTATGCGAACCATCACAAAATGGTTGCTTGCTACTTTTCCCGCAGGAACACCAAAAATATGATTTCCCAGACTCAACTTCTAATGCATATGGTGTATCTGAAACTCTTATTGGTTCACTCATAATTCTCTCCTTGGTTTGTGTTCAATAAATATAGACGCCTTTAAAACGGGCGCAAGTTTTCTGCGCGTCCGAGCGCAGGAAGTGTGAGGTACTTTTTGAACTCATAAATAATATAGTTTTTTTCACTCTCTGCAATAACTCAAAGCAAGCTATGCTAATTAGATGATCTAAATTTTAGCCATCGAACAGTAGCTTTAATCGAAAGAAACCTCGCCAAGAAAATGCCCTACCTAGATATTCGCTAATACTCATTTTTTGCGTTACTAGAAATTTTCTCTTCGTCTTATGAGACTTTAAATACTAAAACCTTACCGCCACTTGTACATTAGGCCGCCACATCACGGCCAGAGGGATTATCCTTATTTATGCGGCTTTCTACTCACCAATGTCTTCATTCCACAACTCAGGGTTATTCTCGATAAAAGTTTCCATAAGTTTGCGACATTTCTCATCATTGAGGACGACAACTTCTACACCTCGAGACTTTACATAATCCTCTGGTCCGCAAAATGTACAATTTTCTCCGACAACCACTTTTGGTATCCCATAAAGCAATACGGTACCGCTACACATATCACAGGGAGACAAGGTTGAATATAACGTTGCTCGACGATAATCGGAGGCGCTAATTCGCCCAGCATTTTCTAAGCAATCCATCTCAGCATGCAATATGGCACTTCCTTTTTGTACTCGCTTATTATGACCGCGCCCGACTATCTCGCCATCAATAACTAATACTGATCCAATCGGTATTCCACCCGCGGCCATTCCCTTTTCGGCTTCTTTAAATGCTTCCTCTAAATATTTGTTCATAATCTACTTTCCTTATATGTCTTCAAAAATAAGCTCGTCTTTTTTCGCTTACAAGCAAACGAAGTGAGCGATCGTTTTTGAACTTATTAGTTATTTTAACTCAGAGTCTCATAAGACACCAGAGCATAAACGACACCGATAGTGCTGCCATCAATAACACATGTTCTAGCACCGCCAAGTAAGTTGTCGGGGTATCCAGATGCTAATTTATAAAGTTTCTCGTATGCTTCGCACACAGAGTTGACGCCATGAGAAATAATTTCCAAATAATGAATTTTCATTTTTTATCCTAATTATTTAAGGAGACCTCTGCTGCACTTTAATACAGACTTAGGTTAAAGAGAAAAAACGTGGCGACTATGATGAATACTAACCAAAAGAACAATGACACCAAATAGGGGGTAACCACAGAGCCCGAATCTTTAGCGAGGCTCTCCATAAACCCCCACCTTGCAAACCAAGAAAACACTCTAGGGATAAGGATAGGAAGAATAAGCCCAGCAAGAATCAATAAAGAAGCTTCTAGTTGAGCTTTGTCACCTCGTTGGTAAACCACAGCATTCACTACGAAATATAAGAGAACTGCGTAAATTTTATTTTTAGCGAGATACATCAAAGCGACCTAAGTGCATTCAAAGGCACCTTCAAAATTCCCCACATCATGGTCACCGTTAAAATGAGCGCCAAGCTTTCTGCCGCCGGGTCATACGTAGCGAACGGAAGTTTTTGAACTTATGTTTTCTAAGCAAAGCCAATACTCGATAGCACCGCACAAACTAACAACACCACAAGAAGAGCCATTGAGTACATTGCAATAAATTGAAAAGCAATTGCGCTTGCGCCAAGAGCCGCAGCACCTAGAACTAAGCGTTTCGGCTCCGTCCTTGCAAGCGCTAAAAGTAAGCCGACACCGCCAAACCCTATGCCGAAAATACCAAATGTCATATTACTTCTTGCCATTGCGTTGAATCTCTTATTAGCATAAGGCCTTTAAATTGAGCGTAGATCTTCCGCACGTCCGAATACACGCAGCGTGCTGAAGTTTTTCACCGTATAGCTGTTCATATTAGCGGCTCATTTTGCATATGATATTCATATGCATCCTCGCCAATAACCTTGAAACCCAATTTTTTATAAAAATTCACAGCTGGATTGCCTTTCAATACGGCTAACTGTACTGTTTTAGGATGTTCATTGTTCAATATCTGCCGAACAATACCAGAACCATAGCCTTTGCCCTGATGCCTTGGACTAATCTGTATTTGAGTAAGTTCCACTTGGTTTATTTTACAATGGTACTTCACAGCACCAATCAGTTGGTTGCTATGGAATACCAAATACGAATATTCAAATTTATAATTAACCCGCTCAGAATGTTCTTTCTCAGATAAAAACTGACCGGCTCTTTCTAGATGTTCAAGCATAGTCATCTTTCTAAGCTCTAAAAGATACTCCTTATCAGATTCTTTAGCTTGTACGAAATTGAATATCATCGAGGCTCTAGTAGCACCGGCGTCGCGACAAAGTGCGGTGAGTTTTTACGACTTCCCGCGCAATGAGCGGAGCAAACGTTGATGCCTCGTTATACATTTTCTATCATGGTTTTTAGCTTATTAATTGTATTTAAATTTCGTGCCGTTGCTGAGACACCCAAGCAAGACTCAATCTTTGCCGCTAGCTTAGAGCGACCAAAACCTTCAGGAGTATGTAAATAAAAGACCTGACCAACCAATTTGTAACGCTCTGAATCTATCGTTAGATTCTCTAGCTTTTCAATATTTATGTTTGGAACTTCATTGCAGAAATAGAAATGCACGAATTTACCTTCGCTCGTTTGGTAAGGGTTGTTTATAACCGAAGCATTAAACTCATCCTCTGTAAGTGTCATTACCTCAGGAGTAAATCCAAAATTTTTATGAACCAAAACAGCAATATCATTTCGTGGATTTTTTGTCGTTGATAAAACAACATTACCACTTTGAATATAGGTTTTAACGTTTTTATACCCTTCATTTTCTAGAAGTAAACTAAGCTCTTTCATTGGCAGTATATTCTTCCCACCAACATTTATGCCTCTTAACAGAACAATGTAATTATTCACAATAAACCTTTATTGCATAACGCATTTAAAACGGTTGAGTGTTCGAGCACACGTAGCGTGTGGCAGTTTTTGTACTTAGGTCGCGCG
>JAESTB010000092.1 GCA_016763815.1 Arenicella sp. | reverse complement strand
CGTGTGTATTCGACTCTACTCTGAGCAAGACTATCAACAGCGTGCTGAGTTCACGCCAGCCGAGATATTGCGTAGTAATCTAGCGTCGGTAATACTTAAAATGTTACGCCTGGGTATAAGAGATATCACGCAGTTTGATTTTCTTGATCAGCCCGACAGCCGATTACTTAACGACGGTTATAATCTTTTACAAGAATTAGGCGGGGTCGACAATAATCGCAAATTAACCCCCGTCGGTCGGCAGATGAGTGATCTATCCGTTGATCCAAAATACGCGCGAATCATCATTCAAGCTAATACCCTGGGTTGCTTGCGAGACGTATTAATATTAATCAGTGTTCTTAGTATTCAAGACCCGCGTGAACGCCCTGCAGAAAAACAACAAGCGGCTGACCAATCGCATAAGTTGCTAAATCATAATCAATCTGATTTTTTTAGCTACCTGCAGCTATGGCAAGCAATTAACAATGCTCGAGATGAGTTAAGTAATGCCAAATTCAAACACTATTGTGTTGAGCATTACTGGTCCATCGCGCGAGTCTTCGAATGGCGAGAACTATTTCGCCAATTACTGACTCAAGGCAAATCACTTGGCTGGCAGGTCGATCAATGGATAACACTGACTCTGCCCGAGCCTGGCAGTAAAAAAACCAAGCCGGAAGCGAACTTTAACCAGCGATATGAGAAGTTACATCGAGCGCTGTTGAGTGGGTTGCTAAGCAATATAGCAACCAAAGATGTTGACGGTGAATACATCGCCACACGTAGCCGCCAGATTCATTTGTTTCCCGCGTCTGCTCAAGCGAAACGAAAACCCAAGTGGATTATGTCTGCTGAGTACCTAGAAACGTCGCGTCTATTCGCCCACACTATTGGCGAAATCAAGCCCGATTGGGTGACTCAGAGTGCCAAACATCTATGCCGTTACAGCTATAGTAGCCCGCACTATCACGTTCGCTCAGGAAGCATCAAAGCCTACCGTAAGACTCTACTTTACGGGTTGACCCTACGCGATAAAGAGCCGATTAATTATGCGCCGATCAATGCTGACGAAAGCCGTCTAATCTTTTTGCAACAAGCGCTGGTCGGTGGTGCTTATATCCCAAAGGGTAAAATCGCTGAATTTGTTGCGCATAACGAATCATTAATATCCGATATCGAGAAACTCGAGACCAAGACCCGCCGACGAAATTTATTGGTAAACGAAAGTATCATTTTTGACTTTTACGCAGAAAGACTACCAGTCCATATTTTCAATCGTCATGACTTAGAGCTGTGGCTATCTGAGGGCAACGAGCAGGTTCTCAAGCTTAGTCGAGATACCTTATTGCAAGCTGAACTAGATTCTCAGCAAACATCACAATTTCCAGACAAGATGACGGTGCACGGGAAAGAGGTACAAATCGTCTATAAGTTTGACCCAGGTAAGCACAGCGATGGCGTCACCATGGTGGTGCCAATTTCAGTTCTGGCGCCCTTCCCTGAATATATTGGCGATTGGTTAGTTCCGGGCTTATTGCGTGAAAAGTGTATTGCCTTGATCAAAACATTGCCAAAACCCATTCGCCGTAATTTTGCCCCAGCCGCTGACGCTGTAGACCGAGTGTTTGACCAGCTAGTGCCTGAAAATGCTCCGCTACATCGCCGCTTGGCGGAACAACTATTTCGCACACGGGGGGTCAAAGTTATTGCTGATAATTTCGAGATCGACAAGCTAGATGATTTTTATCGCATGAACTATCGAGTGTTAGACGTCGACGGCTCACTGATTGAAGAAGGCCGAAACCTAGATCGACTAAAGTCTAGCTACGCAAACTTGGTACAAGAAAGTGTGCATTCAAACAATGCTCCCGAACGATTAAAGCTTGAACAGCATGGTTTAGAACGTTGGAGTTTTGGCGCATTAGCCGAGGTAGCCGACTATCAACATCAGGGCATGACTGTACGAGTCTTCCCAATGCTTAAGAAGCAGCAGGATGAGTCGATATCATTGCTGGTTCATGACCAGCAGAGCAACGCCAGATACCATACTCATCACGCCATTGTGGAACTTGCCAAGCAGGTTCTGTCGAGCACAACTCAGAAGCAGACTTTAAAGTATCTGCAAAAAGAACTGATGTCGGTCAAGCAAAAGGCTAGAAAATCTGGAGGTATGGGTTCACTTGCTATACAACTTAAAACAACAAGCCCAAGCACTATAAGTAAACCAGAATGGACCGATAAGCTTGTTGACGCGAGTCTTTGCCAAGCATGCTTCGATGGCGATACCGTGTCGATCCGCAATAGTGACGACTTTAAGCATGCCATTACCAACGGCGCCAAACAATGGGTTCCGATAGCCACTGAGTTAGAAGCTGCTTTGCTAACCGCGCTACGCCATCGAGACCTTATCTTAAACTCAGCGAATAAAATGACGGTCGATAGTATCGCTACCGGTTTAGCCTTAGAAGATATAAAGGCCCAAGTTTACCGTATGTTCGAGCCAAGCTTTCTGAGCTACACATCGTTAAGCACATTAAAGCAGTATCCGCGGTATCTTCGCTCGATTGAGAGCCGAATCGAAAAACTCAAATTCGCCAGTAAGACGGTCAGCGAGGAGATGGTATTAGAGGAGTTACAGAAAGACTTTAACCTGAAAATTGATGAACTAAGTCATGCCGAATTAGAGATGGATTTTGTCTTCTTAAGTTATCCGGCATTGGTGGAATTTAGCAAAATGCTGCAGGAGTGGCGTGTTTCTATTTTCGCTCAGCACTTAAAAACACAGATGCCGATTTCAGAGAAACGGTTGCGAAAGTTTTGACAAGCAGAGATTTTAAAGAAAAATTGAACCTATTCATACTACCAGAGTCGCTAATATTCGGTAGAACTTGATTAGATACTAATGAGGGTCTTCAAACTTTGTAGTCAAATTTACAACGAAGAAAATAGTGTACAACTATTTTCTCTATGATCTCAAATGACCACAATAAGAGATTCACGACGCGCCACGACTAGTAGGTTAACTCAGCCGACAGCAGCTCGGAAAAAACTAGTGCTACAGTGGAGTGACAAAAAAATCAAAGAAAGAGCTGCGTCGGAGCCCTTTTAAATTCAAACCAAGCAGTAAACTCAATTAAACGATTTAATCCCTGGGTACACCGCTAAGTCACCCAACTCTTGCTCGATGCGCAATAGCTGATTGTACTTAGCAACTCGATCAGAGCGACATAGTGACCCGGTTTTGATCTGCCCTGCCGCTGTGGCGACCGCTAAATCTGCGATGGTTGTATCTTCTGTCTCACCTGAGCGGTGAGAAATAGTCGCTTTATAACCCGCGTCATGAGCCATTTGAATAGCGTCGAGAGTTTCCGTCAATGAACCGATTTGATTGAATTTAATCAAGATAGAATTGGCCACGCCTTTATCGATACCTTGTTGCAAAATCTTGGTATTAGTAACAAATAAATCATCGCCAGTGAGTTGAATGTCAGACCCTACGCTTCTTGTGTGTGCCGCCCAACCGTCCCAATCATCTTCAGCCATGCCGTCTTCGATAGTGATAATCGGATACTTTCGAACCCAAGCCTCAAGGTATTCGACAAACTCATCAGAACTCAGCGACTTATTCTCAGCACTCAAATGATACTTACCATCTGAATAGAACTCGGTGCTGGCGACGTCTAGCCCGATCATAATATCTTTGCCTGCTTTGTAGCCTGCATTTTCAATCGCTTGAATAATAATGCCAATCGCGGCTTCGTTACTTTCTAGGTTTGGTGCAAAGCCACCTTCGTCTCCAACCGCGGTGCTCAGCCCCATGTCATGCAACACTTTCTTTAAAGAATGAAACACTTCTGCTCCGGCTCGCAATGCTTCGCTGAAAGTCGGTAAGCCAGTCGGCAAAATCATAAACTCTTGAAAATCAATTGAGTTGTCCGCATGCTCACCGCCGTTGATAATATTCATCTGCGGTACCGGCATTGAATAGGTATCGTTACCAAACAACTCAGCAAAATGAGCGTATAACGGAATGCCCTTACTCGCGGCGGCCGCTTTAGCAACGGCCAATGAAACGGCTAGAATTGCATTGGCACCCAATTTCGACTTGTTCTCAGTGCCGTCTAAGTCAATCATCAACTGATCTATAACGCGTTGATCTAGCGCATCTTTGCCCTTAAGAGCGTCAGCTATCGCGGTATTTACGTTTTTTACCGCACAGATAACGCCTTTACCTAAGTATCGGCTTTTGTCTCCATCTCTCAGCTCGAGCGCTTCAAGTGAGCCTGTTGACGCGCCCGATGGTGCTACCGCACGACCGAAAGATCCATCAGCTAACGTTACATCAGCTTCAACAGTTGGATTACCACGTGAATCTAAGATTTCACGCGCAAGAATAGTTTCAATAGTAGACATGCTTGTCCTCAAATATGAGTATAAATTTAATGTTTGGCTACTTAGCTAAACGAGTCTATGACAACTCGTTTTCTAAAAAACCACCAGCTTTCGTGGACTGGTCGAGCTGTTGAAGAACAATGAGTAATTCTTTTAAGCGTTGCGTAGGCATCGCGTTAGGGCCATCACTTTTTGCATTAGCAGG
>JAESTB010000091.1 GCA_016763815.1 Arenicella sp. | reverse complement strand
TTGAAACAATTGAAGAAGCGACTACCTGAAAAAATCGAAGAGCCTCAACGCACTTGGTTTGCCGTTGGTGCCTACAATGTTGGTATGAAGCATGTACTGGCAGCCTATCGAAAAGCACGAGATTTGGGGTTGGATCGAACCAAGTGGAAGACTATTAGCGAATTGTTACCGACTCTCTATGGCGAACATTTTGACCGTGGTGTGCAAGCACAAAAATATGTAGAGCGGGTTCAGATATTTACTGACATCATGCGTTTCTACGATATTCATCAACGCAAAAGCAGCAAGCTCAAAAAAGGCGTTGTTACCCTCGCGTCGGCTGAAGTCTCGTCTGACTAAAATGCCCTTTTTAGGCGTAAGTTTATGGCTATAATCTCGCCTGATCCCTTATGCTCAATACACAATCGATAACGCGCTATGTCTAAAATACAAACTTTCTTTCATGTTGGTTACGCACGTGCCGCATCGACCTTTTTACAGAAAACTGTTTTTCCAGCGTTAACTGGGCTGCAATACATTCCGCGAAATAATTTTCGAGTTCGAGAGAGCGAAAAAAGTCGTTTTAAATCCGATAAAATTCTGATGTCTCGTGAAGCAGGCGAGTATATCTATGATCGCTGTGACAGAGTTCACCAAGTGTTTGACAGTAAGATTATTATCTCAGTGCGTAGGCATGACGTCTTAGCCGCATCGACCTATCGTCTTTACGTCAAGAATGGGCATACCTTTCGTCACGATAAATTTTTAGATGTGGTCAATAATAGTGGTGTAAGGAAGGTTGAAGACTTCACTTACATGCGCTTGGTTAACTACGTTGAAAAGCAAACTGGCTGTAAGCCGCTGTTATTAATTTTTGAAGATTATATTAATGACCCTGAATTTTATCTCGACAGCTTATGCGCTTACTTGCAGTGCTCAATCGATAAAGCAAAGTTGAGCCATCGAGCAGTACATAAATCGTATACCGACAAACAACTAAGATTGCGTCGTCAGTTTTCTGACAAGCACCTATCGCAAGAAAAAAATAAAGCCGAGCTGGATAAGGCCAACGTCGAAGACTATACGCGATTGAAAAATTTTAAGGGAAAAGTGCTGGTTCGAGTATCGGGTATTTTTATGCGCCTAGCTCGCTTTGCGCCAGACTCTTGGTTAGATGACGAACCGCCACTTATTGAGTCTCATTCGAAAGCGATTCGCGATTATTTCGCTGATGATTGGGCTCAATGCTATGACTATGTTGAACAACAAAGTCTCGAGCTTGGCGTTAAACGAAATATGTCTGTCTCTGTGTAAATGAGTGAGCCTTATTTAACGTACTGAGACCTCAGCATAACTCGACGAACGGATAAAAATGCCTGTAATGCCCTCACTTTTCGTTGAAAAACTTGCCAATAGCTAGCTATTACCTGCGTTTTCCGCCTCAATTGAAGGAATTCCAAGCTATTTTCATCTCGTTCCTGAGTTATGCTGAGGTCTCGTACTATTACTTTAATCGCAGTTTTTTCAACTTGTTCGGAGGTGAGCATGAGTGATGACTTTCAACTAAGCGACCTGAGCTTGGGAAAGGAGACCGATTATCAAACTGGCTATAGCAGCGAGTTACTACAAGCGGTGCCGCGTAGTTTAAACCGTCAGGAGCTTGGCTGCACAGACAGCCAGCCGTTTCACGGCGAGGATGTATGGCACGCCTATGAACTTTCTTGGCTTAACGGCAGAGGTAAGCCTGTCGTCGCTCTGGGGCGGTTTATACTCGATTCGGTAACGCCCAACATCATCGAGTCGAAGTCATTCAAACTGTATCTCAATAGCCTAAATCAGTCTCGCTTTAGTGATCAGCAGCAGCTTAGGTCTTTGCTAGAAAATGACTTATCGGTGGTGGCGGGTGGCAAGGTGTCGGTCGAGCTGTTCGCGCCAGAAGATAACCTTTCGTTTGCGTCACAAGGTTTGCCGGGCGAGTGTATCGACGGGATCGATATTTCGATAGATGAGTTTCGCTTATCACCCGAGCTTATTAGCCTTTCGCCTGACTCCGAGGCTGTCTCAGAAACCTTGCACAGTCATCTTCTTAAGTCGAACTGTCTGATAACCAAGCAACCGGATTGGGCCAGCGTTGTGATTCAATATTCGGGTTTAAAAATCGATAGAGAGGGCTTACTTCGTTACCTTATTTCGTTTCGTATGCACAATGAGTTTCATGAACAATGTGTGGAGCGTATATTTTGCGATATTCTAAACGCATGTAATCCGAAGCAGTTGTCGGTACAGGCTCTTTATACTCGTCGAGGTGGCTTAGATATCAACCCATTTAGAACGTCATTAAAAAATACGGCGGCACCGTTACGTAGAGTCAATCGACAATAGCCGATGATATATCACGCATAAAAAACCGCCAAGGTGACATTTCAAACTTGGCGGCTGATTATTTAAACTAAACCGAGACCTCTGACGCTTACCTATAAGCCGATAGTTCTTTACGCGCTACTTGCATGCGATGAACGGCATCCGGGCCGTCGGCAAAGCGCAGCGTACGCATCTGAGCGTACATGTCGGCCAGCGGCGTATCTTGAGATATACCGGTCCCGCCAAACATTTGAATCGCTTCATCAATTACTTTCAGTGCCATATTGGGCGCCACAACTTTAATCTGTGAAATCCATGGTGCTGCGGCGCTTGGGTCACCTTGGTCCATCATCCAAGCGGCTTTTAGGCATAGCAAGCGAGCCTGTTCGATACCGATACGGCAGTCGGCGATAATGTCATAGTTACCACCAAGTTTTGCTAATGGGCGACCGAAAGCAACACGCGTTAGTGAGCGTTTACACATCAATTCTAATGCACGTTCGGCTTGGCCTATGGCGCGCATGCAATGATGAATACGTCCAGGGCCTAAGCGACCTTGGCTAACGTCGAAGCCACGGCCCTCGCCAAGCAATAGGGCTGACTTGGGTACACGAACGTTATCAAATTCTAGGTGCATATGCCCGTGTGGGGCATCATCATGGCCAAATACCGTCATGGCACGTTTTACTTTGATGCCAGGCGTGTCGGCGGCTAGCACGAACATTGAGTGCTGAGAGTGACGCGGGGCTTCGTCGCCAGCGGTTCTAGCCATTAATATATAGACTTTACAACGTTCATCTCCAGCACCTGACGACCAATACTTCTCGCCGTTGAAAACATATTCATCGCCCTCTAATTTGGCATCGAACACAAGGTTGGTTGCGTCTGATGATGCGACGTCTGGCTCGGTCATTAAATATGCAGATCTTATTTTGCTTTCAAGAAGCGGAGCAAGCCATTGTTTTTTATGCTCATCGTTACCGTAGCGTTCGAGTACTTCCATATTGCCTGTATCAGGCGCTGAACAGTTGAAAACCTGAGGGCCTAAGGTACACCAGCCCATTTGTTCGGCAAGATGGGCGTATTCTACGGTGCTCAAACCATAGCCACGCGTCGAGTCAGTTAACCAAAAATTCCATAAATTTTGTTCCCGTGCTTTGGCTTGCAGGGTGTTAACGATCTCATGTTGCCGTTCGGTCATTTCCCAACGATTGCCGGTCTTGCCAACCTCTTGATGAAATTCCACATCAGCCGCAATCACTTCTTCCTGCATTAATTTGGTTACTTTTTCTAAAATGGGTTTCAGCTTTTCGCTGACGCCTAAATCCATGCTCATTGGAGTTCCTCTACGTTAGTAAGTATTAGTAAATACTTTGATTTTAATTATGCTTTCATTCTACGTTATAAAGTGCGGTTCTTGTGTCGAAATACCTCTCGGCTAACGTTACAATTGCTGTCCTCGACACTCAACAAACAAACTCTATGCGTATATTACTCGCCCCGATGGAAGGGGTTGTAGACGCCCAAATGCGTGCGGTCTTAACTCAGATAGGGGGTTACCACCGCTGCGTAACTGAATTTGTTAGGGTCACTGAACAAGTTATACCGAACCATGTGTTCAGACGCTTCTCGCCCGAGCTTGAAAATGGTGGAACAACGCCGAGTGGTACACCAGTCTATGTTCAATTGCTTGGCGGCAATGCTAAGTTTATGGCTATTAATGCCGCCCGAGTAGCGAAACTTGAGCCGCCTGGTATCGATATCAACTTTGGTTGTCCGTCGAAAACGGTCAATAATAGTGATGGTGGTTCGGTCTTGTTGCGAGAGCCGCAGAGGGTTGGTGAGATTATTCGAGCGGTAAGGGATGCTGTCGACCCATCGATTCCGGTGACGGTTAAAATTCGTCTCGGGTTTAGTAATAGTGATTTATTAGATGAAGTTGTACAGAATGTTATTGATGGTGGTGCCAATGAGCTGGCAATTCACGCTCGTACTAAAGAAGATCGTTACAAGCCCCCAGCCTATTGGTCCGTGGTTAAGTCAGTCTCTGATAAAATCAGCTTGCCGGTCATCATCAACGGTGAAATTTGGAGTGCTGATGATGCCATTAATGCATTAGAACAAAGCGGTTGCCAGGATTTGATGCTAGGCCGAGGTGCCATGGCGTTTCCCGACTTGGCCGCTGACATTCAATCTCGAGTTGCTAGTGGCGTTTACCAAGTGATGCCGTGGCAAGAGGTGCTAACGTTGGTGTTAGATTATCTCAGGCGCAGTGAGAATAAACACCCCATGTTCGTTAGCAATCGAGCAAAGCAATGGTTGGTTTTTTTACGGATGCACTACCCAGAAGCGACACCAATCTTTCATGCGATAAAACGATTTAAGTTGGCTTCTGACGTCTTTGCCGTGCTTGAAGCCTCGTTATGAAATGTTCTCAGGTTTTGTATAAAGAGATCTCAGCATAACTCGACGAACGGATAACAATGTCTGTAACTGTTTTATTTGGGTTGAAACTCTTCTACTTTTGCTTGAGAAACTTGCCAATAGCTCGCTATTAGCTGCGCTTTCCGTCTCAATTGGAGATATTTCAACCACTTTTTATTTCGTCCCTGAGTTATGCTGAGGTCTCATTATAATATAAAATTGGTAGAATGATTTCACCACCAAACGCTACCTTCATTAACTAATGAGTAAATCTTTAACAACACCATCACTGGGTTACAAGATTTGGATGGCAATCTCATTGACCGTTTATTTTCTGATGTCGGCGCTTCCTCTGCTGACCTGAGCCAAACAAGGCTGGTCATACTCTATAATCCGCTAATTGGCCTAATTTATTTGGCCAATTTCGTTTAACAAGATAAAAAGCTCATTCGTCAAAATAACATTCGTTTAGGCGCTTTTTTAGTTCGCGCTCTTCACTCAGTTGTTCAATTCGGCGCCGCGCTTGCTGCGACCGTGTAGTGCCTTTCGGACTATGTTTGGTGTATTGTTCGAAAAAATCATCATCATCAAATTCAAATTCCTCCAATTCGCTATAGTTGGGTTCATTTTGATAGGTAGATGCATTTCGGTCTATCTGTGTGTCCTTAACGTCAGATTGCTTAGCCATTACTTATCCCGTTTTGTGATGATTGGTTATCAACTCGTTTAATGCTCGTTTTAAGCCTAAACGGCCGTGTTACGTATCATTAGTGGCTAGGAATAGTGATTAGGTCCAATCTCATTACTATTACGCTTATGGGTTGCAAATTGTTGCCTAATGCCTATCGATCTAACCACTAGCGACAGAATTAGTATTTGCCTATTGTGCGAGCTTGTAAAAAGATTTATTTTGGACGTGATAATCGGTTTTGCCGATTGACTCTCAATCACGCAATGCCGCCTATATAATTTCGAGTTTCTCAAGTTCAACGGTAGGTACTCATGGATATTAATGCGTTAAAAACATTTTTAGAAGTCGCTAAGACGCGTCACTTCGGTCATGCGGCGGAGAATTTATTTGTTTCTCAGTCTACCGTCAGCGCTAGAATTAAAGCGCTTGAAGAAGGTTTAGCAACCGAGCTCTTCGTACGCGAACGTAGTAACATTCATTTGACCAAGAGTGGCGAGGCTCTGGTATCTCACGCCAAGAGCATTTTGACACTATGGGGCAGGGCATGTCATGAGGTTGCTATGCCTGAGGATGTTTTGCACACCTTGACTATTGGCGGCCTCTCTGGCCTGTGGGACATCAGCTTGCAAGATTGGTTAGCCAACGTCAGTAAAATGGATCTGCCGCTGGCGATTACCGCCGACACTTACGGCACCTCTACGATGATCAAGCAAATAATGAGCGGTAGTATGGACCTTGCATTTGTCTACGATGCGGCGCAAGGCTTGAACCTGATTTCGCAGCCGCTTAAGACGATACGACTGCGACTAGTGTCTTCCTGCGATAGCGATAGTATCGAGTCGGCGTTTAATAGTGGCTTTATTAATGTGAATTGGGGTTTGAATTTTGCGGTGAAATTTGCCGCTCAGTTTCCTGAAATACGCGCGACTCGATTAACCACTGGATTGGGCCGTATCGCTCTCAATTATTTGAAAAACAATGTTGGCAGTGCTTACCTTGCTGAGCCGTCAGTCGCTTCGGCAATAGCAGAAGGGCAACTATTTTATGTAGAAGATGCACCAATTTTTGAAAGAAAGGCTTACGCAATCTATCATCAAGATAATGAAAAAGCCGATTTAATTCAAATGCTTATAAAAGATTTATGAGCCAATTCCGAAACCTTGTATGACGGCAGATGTGTTAATTGAATAAGCGTCGATGGCGCAAATCGTTTACCATCATTTTACAAAAATAGTTAGAGTTAAAATATAAGGAACAACATGGGCGAAATTTACATTGCGTATGAGTATTGGTTTGCAGCATTTCAATTAGTGTTTGCCATGCTCGGCATGGGGGCAACGCTCACTGTGGTAGATTTTAGTGATGTTATGAAGGCGCCAAAGTCGGTTACTATTGGCACCCTTATGCAGTTGGTTCTGGTTCCCTTTCTGGCTTATTTGTTCATCAGTATGGCTGGCATTGTTGGTGGCGTTGCGGTTGGCATGGCGTTAATCGCCGCTATTCCTGGCGGCACCACGTCGAATATATTTACCTATATGGCCAAGGGTAATAGCCCGTTATCGATTTCGGTTACGGCAATAACAACGCTGGCGTGCCTGCTTACTACACCGTTTATCTTGAAGGTGTTGATTATTGAGTATTTGCCGGCTGGTTTTGCTATGCCGACAGCCCAAATAGTTAACGATATCGCCTTAACATTACTGCTGCCTTTGGCCATTGGCATGGTGATTTTAGCTATGTTACCCAAGTACGCCGCTGCAATTTCGAAATGGTGCATCAGGGCATCATTGTTCGGCATTGCTTTAATTGTTATTGGCTCTTCTATCGCCGGCCGATTGGATATCGACGCGTTTGGTGGTGGAAATATTCTGTTAGTAATAGCCTTTGTTTTAGCGCTTACCGTTGCGGGATGGGTTTTGCCGACCGTTTTTGGCTTTACTAAGCCCGACATTACAGCGGTTCAAATGGAAATGGTGGTACGCAATGTTAATCTTGGCGTGTTGATCAAAGCATCGATGTTTCCTGTCGTACTAGGAGCTTCAAACACGCTTGGCGACATGGTGCTATTCACCGTATTGCTCTACGGCGCGATTCAGATGCTAATCGCTGCGCTGCTGATTACCTGGCACCGGCGAGGCTCAAGACCAGTAGTAACTTAAGTTTTTCTCTCATCTACGGTTTGTTGCCGCATATGGCTTTAATATCTCACTCATTAAAAACATTCTATTGATATGAAGGCATGTAACGCCTGCGGTAAATGCTGTGTCAAATATAGTAACGGGCAGCTGTCTGCGTCGGAGCAAGATATTCAACTTTGGGATAGCTTTCGGCCAGATATCACTGAGTTTGTAAGCGATGACGGGTTGATATGGTTTGACCCGAGCTCTAAAGAGCTCATCGAGCTTTGTCCGTGGCTGAAGAAAGACCCAGACTCAGCGCGTTACCTCTGTGGTATCTATTTAGACCGCCCAGAGGATTGCCGTGCTTACCCAGCTACGATTTCAGATATGATCAAGGACGATTGCGAGATGTTGGAAGCCAAAGACTTGCGGGACCTTAAACAGGCCCAACAAACCTTAAATGACATCATGGCTAACGACCGCTAAGTTTTAGCGATCAGGGTATCGAAACGTTTATTCAATACCAATTGCAAATTAGGGTCGGCACCAGCCAGGCATAACCAATCTAATTTGGCACTTGCAACAGCGTTGCTCTTCTCGACAACCGTGTGGCCAAATCCTTTGTTTTTCATTCGATCTAGCTGAACCTGCATGCGCAGCGACTTATCTTGTTCTGGACTGGCGACATCGAGCAATATCTCTAAGTCGATACACATCATAGTCCGCGATCGGCTTGCTTCGGATTTATCTAAGCTGCTTGCCGCACGTAGGCGTGTGCTAAATCGCTTATCGAGTGCCTTATCGGTGATATCAATACTTTCAATTTTGCTTTGCAATTGAGTGATCAAGTTGGTATTACTGTCGACAAAAGCCGACTCAAGTTGGCGGCATATTTCGGCCTTGTCACGCAGCTTATCGATAAGCCGATCTTTTGAGTTCTGAATAATTCGATCATGAGCCTTAGCGTAGGCTTCGCCAGCTCTAAGAAAATCGGATTCCAGGCGTTCTAGTAGTTTCTCGGGTAAAGCACTTGGCAACCGCGGCAAGGATCTGTAGTTTTGATTAAGTTGTTCAAATTGGCTATCTGCCTCGGATAGCTCGGAGGCCGATTTAGCCAAGGCATGTAACTCGTTGATTACGTCTCTATAGGCTTGTATTTGCTGGTCTTCAACCGCACGTTTCTGGTTGCGCGACTCTGTGACTTGTTTAAATAAACGGTCACCAGCGGCTCGAAATAACGTCCAAGCTTGCTGATCTTGTTTGCGCCGAGTCACACCAATTTGCTGCCAACGACTCTGAAATAATTTAAGTTTGTCTAAGTAATCGTCGTTTACTGGCCCGTCGCAAAGTTTGTTAACTTGAGCTATGAGTTGATTTTTCTGCTCGATATTATCGTCATATACAACGTCAAATCGTTGATATACCTGTTGGCGAATAGCATTCAACCGGTCCCATTGCTTTTGGCCTGCCTTGTGCTCAACATCTTTGATTTTACGCCAGTCATTACTAATGTCGCGTAGGCTTAATTCAACTTTTTTGTAATCTGGAGCCCCATCCCAGTCGGTGTTATCGAGTATTGATCGCATTTGAATTAGCAATGGTTCTCGCTTGGCTAGGTTTTCCTGTTGAGTTGCACGACGCTGATCAAAAAAAGCCGCGCAAGGCGTGTAGGCAAGATCGGCGGCCTTTTTGAATCGCTGCCAGTAATCATCTGATAGGTCAGTGTGGCCGAGATTTTTCCAGTTGGTTTGTAGTTTTGCAATCTGCTGAGCTAGCTTATCAGGGTGTGATTTAGAATCTACTAGCTTCTCCATCGAGTCACACAGTTCGATCAACTTTGGTTCGATGGCAAAATTTTGCCAATCGTTCATCTTCGAGACAATCTCCGACGCCATTTCCACGCGTTCATCTAAGGTCTTGCGTTCTTTACCGGAGAAGTGAGTGGCCGCTTTGCCGGTTGCCGCCAACTCTTGCTTTGCTTTTTTTATGTCGCCTTTGTTAGAGGTACCTAGCAGTCGATTAATACGTTTATGCAGCGAGTCGAGGCTCTCTTTGTGTTGCTTTAACTGATCCTTGTTTTGCTTGCTTAAGGTCTCAAGAAGTAACTTAGCTTCGAGCAGTGCGAATAGATCTGAATACTTTTTGTGCCAGCTCAAGGCGTTTAAAATTGACTTTAAACGCTTCAGATCGATATCGGTTTGAGAAGTGCATTGAATAAGGTCAGATAAGCCGCTTAGCGATTTTTGCGCGGTCAAAAAATCATTGGCGAGTGCTGGGGCAGGGTTGGTAATATCCGCATTCGCCAACCAAGTGGCTAGCGCATCACCGAGTGCGGTATTCATACTTAACTGCTCATCGGCAAGTTCTATCAGACTAAGTGGCGCTAAGGATTGGCAATAGCGTTCTAATTTATGACAGGTGTTAACTTGATTTTGTTCGGCATTTTCATGCTCTATTTGTTGTTTCACTTTGATTTCAGCGATCTGCCTTGCCGATTCAAATTGTGCTGTAAGATTTGATTCTATTTTTGTTTCTGCTTTTGTTTCTGCTTTTGTTTTTCC
>JAESTB010000009.1 GCA_016763815.1 Arenicella sp. | reverse complement strand
CGATATACCCCGTTGCATCAAAACCGACACTACCGCCTGTTTGCAATGGTCTAATGCGGAGTTTACCGGATGGATCAGTCCACGATTTACCCACGGCTAACGGTGCATCTGTCTCATCGATTAAGTCCCATTTATCATCTCCGCCATCGGCATCAATAATGCCTCTGTCTTTTGAGTTCGGAGTAAAATCTAACATCGCTGAGCGGTGGTTCCAGAACCTAGAATCAGATTCATTTTCTTTGTAGCCTTGCACGTTGACTAATACTCCGTTTCGAACGACATCTTCATAGTCAGTACGTGAAGCTCTAGTTCTGAATTCTACCCAATAGGTTAAACTGCCGTCGGCCGACTTTAATCTAATGCCAATATCACCAGCGGCTCCGTGGCCGGATGCAGTGCCGAAGTCATGAGCATAGATGCGGTATGTGCCAGAACTATTAATCACCGGAACGTCAGTATTGACATTCAACCAGCCATCGAAATAGCTCTTGTACATGAGGTTGATCTCTTGTGCACTCTGTGCACCCATACCCATCATCGAAAAGACATTACCGTAGTTGGAAATACTGTCTCGACTGGCATCCATAACTTGATTTCCTGCTTCAACCGACATTGAGTGATGCAAACCAAGGGCATGTACAATCTCGTGAGCTACGGTTCCTGGTATGTAATGAAAAATATTCAACTCTGGTGGGGCAGCCGTCGAGTTCAGGTTCAACAATGGAGGAGCTGTAAACATATAAACATTACCTAGGCCTGGAAAACTAGGGTTTGCACCTCGAGCCTCAAGCGCTCCATAAACAAAGTCTTTCCATTCACGTTGGTTTGTATAGCTCGACTTATTGCCGGCATTAATGCGGTCTTTGACCTCCCAAGTTACGTTGAATGCACCGTATGACTGCTCTTGGAAGTACGCCTTAACTCGCTGCATGTCTTGTTCCATTTGGGTTTCTGGCCAAACAGATTCTGCTGATTCACCATTGAAATCAAAGCGGTAAATAATTACATGAGTGCTGTTAAGCTTATACCCATCATTACCTGGGTCAACGGCACCAGGTGTTACACGGCATGTTGTTGCCCCAAGATCTACTACAATCGACGCTTTATCACGTGCTCCAGTTATGTTTACATTCGACCAAAATTCTGAAAGATTGCCTGAGGTACTTCTTATAATTACGCATTCTGTATTACCGATATGTTTAGATTCAACAACAACTGGATCACTGCCGTCCGTTGCGGGCCAGCCACCGTTTTTTCCGAACAGATTTAAATTACCTTGCCCGTACGCCGTGCTAATCGCGAGGCTGCTGTGTTCATCCGATCCTCGGATCGAATAACCTTCACGTTGTACGCTGCCAGGCATACAAATAGGCACACCACTGGTCAGAGTTGTGACGGATTTGTCAGCAGCCTCAGTTGCACATACATCAGGTAAAGCACCGGGGTTTGTTGGATCTGGATCTGGATCTGGATTCGTACTACCACCATTCCAAGTAGCCTTTAAGGTCACATTGGTAAAAGTGTTGTTTGAATATGGCGCAACCATCACCGACCATGAACCCGCTACTGGGCTGGCGACCGAAATGGTTTCATTGTTGCCGGCGAGCCAAGGTCTATAAGTGTAGTCAGTAAGACTAACTCCCGGTGACGTTTTTGCATACAAATCTGCGCTACCGGTCCCACCACTTATACTTATTTCTAAGTTTGTGGTATTACTCGGAATGCTAAGCGTGAACGTTGGATGATTCTGACCGTTTGCGCTCACAATTTTAGAAACGCCATTCGTAAGGCTACCACCAGTGCCTGGGTCGGGATCTGGGTTTGTGCCTCCCGTCCGGCAAGACGTGGCCCCTAGATCAATGACCATTGATGCCCCCGAACGTGAACCGTTCACAGCGACATAGACATAGAATGACCGAGGATTGTTAATAATCACGCATTCACTATTGGTCCCCGCAGTCTCTGACTCAGACGATCGGCTATCCAATACTGGCCAACGGCCATCATCAACATACAAGCTTAAATCACCGCTACCATGCATGGTCGTAATGGCAATACTACTATGATTGCTTGCCCCGCTAATTGCATGATAAACCGTGTTTGTGTCTTGAACGCAAATCTGCTGGCCATCGGTTAAATTCTGCGTGCTTGTCGCACCTTGTGTAGAGCACATATCAGGCAAGGTTGCCCCTATGCTTTGAGCTGAGTGTAAAAGCAAACTGAACAACGCGGCTAGTTTTACGGATTGTAATGAGAAAGTTTTCATAAACCCCCCTGGGTTATTTCTGGGTTATTTCTGGGTGAATATTGTTCTAGACATTTGTCTCGCAGATAATATAGAACGCAAAAAACAGTTGGTCTTTGCAATTCATTAAGAGAAAGCCTTGATAACTGCACATCACAGTGGTCAATTGGTCATTTAAGATGAAAATCCAGGGGGGGCATAACTATCTAAAGTTCAAATTTACTCATCTAGCCAAGAATGTTGAGCATAATTTCATGCAGGCATTAGTTTCAGAGCGTTGAAACAGAAATTTTCGCTTGAGGCTTCTATGAGTCATCAAAGGGCCCTTAGGTGGTCGGCTGTTGTGAAAGCTTGAATTAAATATAGCGCTATATTTATCGCCTTTGAAGCCAGAGGTCACAATAGTCTCTAAGCGTCATAAAACCACTACACTTAAATACAATGTGACCGTTTTTGATTGTTTATTGTTAACTCTCCTTAACCAATTACAGCGTAAACAATGAGACAAAATGCCTTTATCATCACAATTCTAATCACCCTGTGCTACTCCCTCACAGGGAGCTTAGCTCATGCAAATGAAACCCTCACAATAAAAGAAAGCTTTAATAATCTGACCGGTTTATGGAAATCTGAAGGTTATGGGCAGTTATACGAGATTACAAACGAGCAATTGCTCATTTACGAAATCAGTTCACAACACTGTTTACTAGTGGAGAGCCACGATTTGGATGATTCAGACAATGTGCCGCAGTATGTTTTGTCAAACGTCGAAAAAACTCGATTCGCTACTGACCCAGCCTTAGATATAGGGGCAATTCACTCGTACTACTACAACCGAGTACACAACCGACCAAGCGCTTGTGTTTACGGTATTATCGAAAAGACGCTGTCGCCGATTAGTAATTTTAACGTTTTATGGCATACATTTAACGAGCATTACGCCTATTTTGATGTGCGTAATGCTGATTGGCAAAAACAATACGATGACAACTTATGGCGTGTCGAGCAGCTCACCGACTCACCGGAAGACCAACAAACGCTATTCGAAATATTCGGTGACATGATCAGCGTGCTAGAGAGTGATGCTCATACCGAAGTTATTTATGTCGACCCGAACAACCCCGATAATATTCAAGAAGTTTCACCTGAAGGTGTCACTCAAATGGAATTGCGGTTGATCAGTGAATTCCATGCTATTTACAGTCAAGACGACATACTTAAAATTTACTCGCAGCAAACTGAGTTTGATAGTGTAGAAGAACTTACCGCTTATCTTTTCAATGAGCACTTCAACGGTCTTTTTGAGGAGCACGACTCAAATCTTATCCAATATTTTGATGACAGCTTATTTGAATCCGCTGCAAACGACAAAATAAGCTGGGGGACTATCCGCGGAAACACTGGTTATTTACGTATAGATGGCATGGCAGGTTTTCTTGAAAATCAAGATATGTTTGCTGACCCCGAACGCCAATTCTCCATTGTCAATGAAACATTAGATCAGGTAATCGCAGACCTAGCTGAGACGGACTCAATGATAATCGACGTACGGTTGAACGGTGGTGGCGCTGATATTATCAGCCTAATGATCGCAAGCCGTTTTTTTGACCAGCAGCGTGATGTCTTTAGAAAAAAAACGAAACATGAAAATGGTTATGGAAACAAAGTAAAAGTTTCTTTACCGCCCGCTAACGAAACCTATGTTAAGCCGATATACCTACTAACCAGTGAACTCACAGGCAGTGCAGCAGAAATTTTTACACTGGCCATGCTGAACCTACCATACGTGACGCAAATTGGAGAAAACACGCACGGAGTCTTTTCCGATTCACTCACCAAACAACTACCAAACGGTTCGTACTTCACCTTATCAAATGAAATCTACTTGGACTCAAACGGTGTAAGTCATGAGTTTGTCGGTTTAAAACCGAATGTTGCGGCTCTACTATTTGATAAAATTTTTCGAGATCAACAGCAAGACTCAGCCATTGAGGCTGTGTTTCAACTGAATGGGCTTGGTGGAAAAGCTATTTGTGAATATCAAATAAATGAAAACTGGGGCTCTGGTTTTACAGCAGAAATTAGAATCACCAATATTAGTTCTGGCCCAATAAATGGTTGGAGCGTAAGTTGGGATTTTAACGATCAGTCAAAAGTGACTCACCTATGGAATGCATCACTTAGTAATAAGGACCCCTATCAGGCAACTCACAAACCGTGGAATAAAGTAATTCAACCTGGCAATAGTGTAGTGTTCGGGTTAGTGGGTTCGCACCATGGCGACACAGCACCCGTGTCAATAGAGGGCGGCATCTGCAATTAATTGGGCTTATTGAGTCATAAGCATATGGAGAGCGGCCACCGGATTCTGTGGTCGCTTTACATCAAAAGATATTGGGGATTTAGTTCGATTTTGATAATCTTAATGATTCATCTCCAGAAATAATCTCTCCTTTGCAAGTGAACAACACTGTTCTGTCACAGGCCCGGCAAGCACCTGGAATTTCGACAAATGGAGGTAAGCAACAATTCAAATAGTGGTGCCCACTCAATCAATGCTATTCCCGACGGGAATCCTGCTATAGGGAGGTTAGGTATCGTTAGTAGTTCGGTGACTGATACAATATTTGACGTATCAAATTTTGATGCTGTAACTTTCTCCCTCTGGCGTAACTCAACCTCAAATCCACGAATTCGCAGTGTACACAACTGCGATAGTTCTTTGAATATTCTATATCGGCTAGACGGAATGGAATGGCAGTTTTACACAGCTTGGTGCGGATCCCACAAAAGTGAGTCCGATGGTTGGAGGAAGTGGGATTTCTCCCCCAAACCGATCAATACTTCTAATGCCAATAGTTTAGAAATGGCTTTTGAGTACTACATTCAAGCAAGTAATGGAGATAATTCGATTCATTATCTTATTGATGACTTACTAATTGAAGGTCACCAATGGTTTAACTTGCTTCGGGTGTACCACCAAAACTGATTGGTGGACAGGCATCCTAACAAGTCTGTACTACATGATAGTGATTGCTCATCACGGCGTAGGAACACAGCTTGAGGGCAAAGATATCGGCTGTCTTTAATAGCTTAATTTCGAGCTAACTTATCCGGTGCTCATAGCTCTTGGCTGTAAGTTGGTCGTAGCCGCACAAGTAAGCGCGACGAACGCAGCGCGATGCCGCTGGATGTATGTTTTACGCTGAGGGATGGCGAAGATATTACGCTAGTGAGCTGGGGAGCCATGTTGGTAGAAACCCTCCAGGCTGCGGAAGAATTAGCGCAT
>JAESTB010000090.1 GCA_016763815.1 Arenicella sp. | reverse complement strand
GTCAATTGTTATTGCAGCATAAGCTGCCGACTCAAATTAATCCTTACAATGAACAATGGTGCCTACATGCTCACCATTAAGCGCTGCGGATACTTTGCTCGGATCTGTGCCATTAATAACCTGAAATTCTCTTATCAATCGCCCATTCGGTAGTATATCCAATAAGATCCGTTCGAATGGAAGCGTTTCGAGATTGCGTTCTACTAATTCGTTAACGCTGATTGACTCTATAAAATTGGCGTCACTATGAATTTTTGGATCTTTGTCGTACAGGCCATCTACATCTTTCACTAAGGTTAAACGTTTGCAGCCAAAACACTCAGACAGCAATAAGGCGCCAGCGTCAGTTCGGTGTGGAGGGATGCTGCCAACCTTCGGCGGGTGCTCCCACAAGGAGTAAGGCGGCACGCCACTGAAGATAACCCCCGGGGCTGAATGTAGAAACATCGGTAGCAAATGGCCAAACATCTCTGGCGGTATCGCTACCACTCCTTGCGGAGCAAGTAAGGTGCCTAGAATATGTGCATTGCCCAGCGCATCAGCCTGAGCCAACTCAGCTAGCACTCCTGTTGGCATCCCCATGTCTATGCCAACCGAAAAGACATGTCGACTACGCGTTCCGCCACCGGTACCAATTATCAGTTTGTGGTCGCCTAATGCTTTTGATAATTCCTCAACCACCGGAATGGTAATGTCCCGGCCTGCATCCATAATCGAACGCCCACCGATTTTGATAACCTGAGCATTCGGCAACATTCTATGCACGGGAGTTTCCGTACTAGCTTGTAAATCTTTATCTAATAAACTCTCGCGCATCAACATGGAGCTAAGATGCGAGCGCTTATCATTTTCATAATCTTGATTGTTCAACGATATTCTCCGTTAATCGGCGTAAATAATGGTGCCAACATCTTCACCATTGAGAGCCTTAGTTAGATTCCCGGGTACTAATCCGTTGATCACTTGAATGCTGCGTCGGTTACGGGCATTGGTCATAAGATCAAGCACTGCACGCTCAACAACAACATCTTGCAAGTCTAGTTCCTGCAATTCCGCCACCGATATACGCGGAATAAACTTAGCATTCTTATCCTTCTTCGGGTCAGCGGTATACAAGCCTTCTTCATCCTTTATATAGATCATGGATTTGGTCCCTAGCACTTCACTAATCAGGTAACTACCCGTGTCTGTGCGGTGTGGAGGAATCCGTCCTTCAACAGGGTTTTCATGCCAATAATATACGGCGGCATGCCAAAACAAATGGCGGCCTGTCGTTCAGCCAGATACAGCGGTAATTGTGCAAATTGGGCTGGTTCAATAAAAGGTATACCGTGCTTTGCCAATAAATAATTAATCATACGGGCATTTTGCATGCTCACGAAGGTGCCTAGTACACTGAGTGCGCCGGTTGGCAGACCGAGGTCCAGACCAACACTATATGCATGTCTGGCACGGGTTCCGGCACCTGTGCTGATAATCATCTGGTGATCGGGTAGGTTGTTAACAATCTCCTCAATAATTGGGAATACGGCCTCTCTGCCTCGATCAATAAAACTCTGTCCGCCTAATTTAATAACGTTGGCATCAGGCAAAATCTGTAGAACGTCTTTCTGTCTAGTTTGTTTTAATAGTTCTACATCACTGAGAGAACCATGTACTAATTTTTCGCCTAGGGCGGTGAGTAATGTGTCATTCATTAATGTGGGTCCGGTAGAAAAAACGTCCATTGAATCGTCAAGTTGATTATCGTACTTTAGTCAGTCAAAATAATCCATCCAAAGTATAGGGTTTTGCCAGGCAGCGACTTAGCTAAATATTTTTATGCCGTACAAGACATAATGTCGCTCAGTTTCAGTGGGCAAATCGCCGGCATATTTTTCAAGCGCCCAGGTTTTTAACTCGGCCAAAATATTACTTTTTATTTTGGCAGACGGTTCGGTACCGGCGAGGCCGGACTTGCCAGCCCAATCATCTAAAGATTGCTGCAAGGTCCTTTTTTGATACCAACGGTCAGCAATCTTAGGTGCCAGTACTTGCGCACCAAAACGTTCATCAGTCTGAGGGCCTTGCGGCGCTTGATTATAGTATTGCAGCAGCCGTTTAAGATGGCGTTCACCATTACGGGGTTTAAGTCCATTCTGCCTTACCAGCGTGTGACAGTGTTGGCGTAATAGCGATTCCCAACCATCTGCTGCGCGCTCGACGCGGCCAACAATCAATATCGATTCGCCAGCCGCCGCCACGCGCCAAACCTCGGCGACGATATGCTCCACACCCAGCCAGTGAATCGCGCGCGACGAGAAAATAATGTTGGCACTGTTATCCGCCACGGGCCACACTTTATTGCCATCCGCTTGTAACATAGCTAGGGATGATGGCACGGAACTTGACGGTGTTGCTGTGGTCTGTTGACGATACGCAAGCTTAAATTGCTTTAGCATTTCAGGCGATATATCCATGCCGGTATACTGCTCAAAGGTATTCGCCAGGGCCATTCCAAGTTGCCCAGTGCCACAACCCACTTCAAATACATGGGCTGCTGCATCAGATCCATTTAGCGCTTCCACGCCAGCCACTACCCGTTCGCAGGTGACGGCTAGTAACCCTGTTCTGTGATCAAAATTGTCGGCCTGCAGATCGTAATTTGCACGCTCGGGAATAATATCCATAGTTTTGCGAGTAGCTGGAATCGGGGCTCCCTGTTGTATAGCGTATTTAGTATACTGGACAGCGTTCTGGAACTCAAACTAACTCCAAGCTAGCAACTTTAAGGCCTGCGAAATAGACGAGTAGTTTCCTATCCGATTCGCACAAAAATGAATCAGATATCCAGTCTTAGCTGGAGAAAAAAAACAGTCTTTTTGTAATTGTGCGATCTTGTCGAAGGAATACGGAAGTGGTATTTCCTTTGCGGTTTTTTTAGTATGTGGTTTGCTCCCAGCCAATGATTAACGTGGTCTTCGACGGATGAGGTTAGCGTTTTCCATGCATCAGGTGCGATGCTGAGTTTTTCCAGAATAGGTGATAGTTCAGTGGCTCCATGCTTGTCTGTT
>JAESTB010000089.1 GCA_016763815.1 Arenicella sp. | reverse complement strand
TGAAGCAGCATATTGCCAACGCCAAAGAAATGGTCGAATGGCTGCAAGCTCAAGAACAAGTAAGCTGGGTCAATCATCCTGACTTGCTTAGTAATCCGAGTAACGCGGTGGCCAAGCAATTGTTCCCTGACGGCGCTGGCTCAATGTTGTGTTTTGGCGTAGTTGGCGGTCGAGCCGGTGGTGCGGCGTTTATTGATTCTCTGCAATTGGCCTCAAATTTAGCCAATGTTGGTGATTCAAGAACGCTGGTACTACACCCAGGCAGCACTACTCATTCTCGCTTGACGCCAGAGGCTATGGCGGCGGCTGGCATCAGCGAAGATTTGATTCGTGTATCAGTGGGCATTGAAGGCATCAGCGATATTAAGGATGATTTTTCTAAGGGTTTGAAAGCGGCTCAGCGTGTGGCGGAGACTCAATTATGAAGCTAAGTGTTAACGGGCATGAAACGCATGTTGCAACTGGCGGTAAAGAGTTCGATGTAAGTCTACCCACCGTATTGTTTTTGCATGGTAGCGGCCTAGATCACCGAAGCTGGGCATTACAAACTCGTTGGTTTGCCTACAATGGTTTCGGTGTATTAGCGCCTGATTTTCCAGAGCATTCACTGTCTCAAGGGCATGCGTGCAAGACGATTGAAGAATCTGCTCAATGGGTGCTCGATTTTTTACACGTTGTGGGTGTTAAAAAAACGCATGTTGTTGGTCATTCTCAGGGCTTTTTAAGCGCTTTAGAGTTACTGAAGCTGAAACCTGATTTAGTAACGTCATTGACCGGCATTGGCACCGCTGCTGCGATCCCGGTAAATACGATGTTAATCGAGACGGCAAAAAAATCGGCCATGAAGGCGGCTAATATGATGTTGCAATGGGGTTTTGGAAGTGCAACGCATATGGGCGCAAGTGCTACGCCAGGTATGCAACCCATCGCTATTGGGCGGCAAATCATGGGCAACAATCCATTAGCGGCGGACCTACAATCTTGCGCCGATTATTCTGCCGGCGACGATGCGGTCAGTCAGGTTAAAGCACCATCAGCGATGATTCTAGCCAGTCAAGATAAAATGACCCCGTTGAAGGCTGGATTAGTTGTCGCGAAAAATTTAAATGCCAAGTTAACCGTGCTCGAAGGATTCGGGCATATGTTGCCGATAGAGGCGCCCAAGCAAGTATTAGCGGCGTTGCGAGAATTTATCGTAAGCGTTGAAGAGAAACAGTGTGAGCTAAAATGACAATAAAAAAAGTAGTGGTTATTGGTGCCGGCACCATGGGCTCGGGCATTGCTGGTCAGGTAGCAAACGCCGGTGTAGAGGTGTGGTTGTTGGATCTACCGAGCGATGGCGAGCGGGTAAATGCCTTGGCTGAAAGAGGCTTAGAGCGGTTGCGCGAAACGGGTGGCTTAATGTGTAAAGACTATGAGAAACAGATTCATCTTGGCAATACTCGCGACGACTTTCACCAACTAGCCGATTGCGACTGGGTTGCTGAGGCGGTGGTTGAGCGCCTGGAGATAAAAAAGACCTTATACAAGCAGATTGATGCGGTTTGTTCTGACCGGACTTTGCTTAGTTCGAATACTTCGAGTATTCCGATCAAGCTGTTGGTCGAAGATATGCCGATCGGCTTTCGAAAACGTTTTGCCATTACACACTTTTTTAACCCGGTACGTTTTATGCCGTTGTTAGAGTTGGTGCGCGGTGAAGATACGGTTCAAGAAGTGATGGACGAGTTCGAACATTTTTGTGACCAAGAGTTAGGCAAAGGCGTGATCTCATGCTTAGATACACCCGGGTTTTTAGGTAATCGAGTTGGCTGCTTTGCGATACAAGCGGCGTTACAAGCGGCCGATGAAATGGGCTTAAGCCCGGTGCAAGCTGACGCAATTTTTGGCCGACCAATGGGAGTACCCAAGACAGGTGTTTTCGGTCTATATGACCTAATTGGCATCGACTTGATGTCGGATGTTGCGCAAAGCTTGGTCAACACCTTGCCCGAGACTGATGCATTCAATGTGGAAGCACCCAGGTTGCCATTGATGGTGAAGATGATCGCCAATGGTCAAACTGGTAATAAGCAGGGGCAGGGCTTTTATCGTACTGTCGACGGAGAGCGTCACGTTATCGACCTTAAAACAGGTGAATATTCAAGAGCTGAACGACTCGATCTTCCGCTCGCTCTCAAGGCAGAAAAAGAGGGCGTGATGCATCTATTGAATGACGATTCGATCTATGGTCAGTTTGCCTGGCGTGTATTGTCACGGACCTTGAGTTATGCCGCATCTTTGATTCCTGACGTTGGCAATAGCCCGCTCGGTGTCGATGATGCCATGAAGCTCGGTTATAACTGGGTCAAAGGTCCGTTTGCTTTACTCGATGAAATTGGCAGCGATTACTTCATATCCCGCTTACAAAAAGAAGGTCACCAGGTGCCGCCGTTCTTAATGCAAGCCTCTGGCTTTAGTTTCTACCGGGTCGATGCTGATAATTTACAGGTGCGGGTGTTTGATGATGGTTGGCAGACCATCTGCCGTCCCGAGGGTGTGCTTCGCTTTAACGAAAAGCGCCAAACATTAACGCCGCAAAATAGCACCGAAGTGGCTAGTTGGTTTAATCTTGATGGTATCGCATTGGTCGAGTTTCACAGCAAAGCCAATGCCTTAGATAGCGATTCAATGGCGATCTTAAGTGATGCTATTGATCATGTTGAAGCGCAAGGTCTACGTGGATTGATCATCCATAACGATGCTCAGCATTTTTCTTGTGGAGTAAACCTGCAAGCGGTTAGGGGCTTCTTCCTGACAGAAGATATGGACGGTTTAGATGCTTTCTTAGCGCACTTTCAGAATACGGTCCATCGCATGTCTCAAGCCGACTTCCCGGTGGTTTGCGCGCCGGTGGGCATGTCGCTTGGCGGCGGCTTTGAAGTTGTGCTGCATTCGAAAGAAGTGATTTGTCATGCCAATTCTACTATGGGTTTAGTTGAGTCCGGCGTAGGTGTAATCCCCGGTGGTGGTGGTTGTAAAGAAACATTGTATCGCTGGCATCAAAAATTAGGCAGCGCAGATATCTCTGAAGCACCATGGAAAGCCT
Organism: Arenicella sp.; assembly: GCA_016763815.1. GTDB lineage: Bacteria > Pseudomonadota > Gammaproteobacteria > Arenicellales > Arenicellaceae > Arenicella. Next base: position 6,589 of record JAESTB010000089.1, on the reverse strand, counting down.
TTATGAACCTAGGCTATGGGCGTACTTGTAGTTCTCCTATTCTAGCTAAACAATACGCGATGCTGCGAAGCAATGATCGCGTATTAAATAATCGCGATCGATTGTTACCGGCCGCAATAGCGGCGATTGAGTCTGGCGCAGGTCAACGAGCTTTCGAGCGGCCAGACTTAGCATTGCCGGGCGAAGAGGTGTTTCATTCGATGCTTAGACGGCTAGAGAATGCTTATACCGAAGGCAAATTAACGCCGCATAATGTGGTGGTTGCAACTGAGCTTGCACGCATTGTAACTGGCGGTGACGTCGCTGCGGGTACCCTGTTTAATGAACAAGATTTGTACGATGCCGAGCGTACTGCATTCGTGAAATTGGTTTCAACAGAGGCAACGCGGGCGCGAATAAACTCGATGCTCGACACTGGCACTGTGGTTCAAAATTAGACTGCAATATGAATAAGAGGCCTCAGCCTAACTCGACGAACGCATAAAAACACCCTCGTTTTTCGCCTCAATTAGAGACATTACAAACTATTTTTATTTCATCCCTGAGGTCTCAATAAGAGAAACTCGTTATGACTATTGAATATGATTAGTTGGAAAAAAATGACGCCAATTATGTGCTGTTGTCGCCGATTTCGTTTTTACATCGCACCGCGGATATTTACCCCGAGCACGAATCGCTGATTTATCATGATACCGCTTATACATGGTCACAGACTCGCGACCGTTGCGTGCGGGTGGTCTTTGCCTGAAGATGAGTGGCAAGCGCTGTCACTTAACTACACCTCTGGAACAACGGGGCCACGCTTGGACCATGGCAGCTACCGTGGTTTGTATGCGAACATTTGAGCCAGATTGGTTTTTCGAGTTGCTGGAAAAACATCAGATAACGCATTTCGGCGGCGCACCGATTATCTTGAGTATGTTGGTTAATGCGGCCAAAGAAAAACAAAAAAAGTTTGCCACACCTATTCAGGTCATGACCGCTGGTGCACCACCGCCCGCCGCAGTGTTGCAGAGCATGAGTGCCTTTGGCTTTGAGGTTATGCATGTTTATGGTTTGACCGAATCTTACGGACATATTTTACAGGTGGCACCGCAACTTAGTTGGCGCGACGAGAGTCAAGAAAGCCAAGCCGAGCTTAAATCGAGGCCGGGTGTTCGTTTTGCCATGACCGAAGCGGTTGATGTATTAGACGTTGATTCGGGGCAGCCGGTACCGCATGACGGCCAAGCCATGGGCGAGATCGTTATTCGAGGCAACACATTGATGAAAGGCTAGCTAAAGAATATAGAAGAAACTCTTGCTGTTTTTGTTGACGGTTGGTTTAGAAGTGGTGATCTGGCGGTTATACACCCAGACGGTTATGTGCAAATTAAAGATCGCGCTAAAGATATTATTATTTCCGGTGGCGAAAATATTTCGTCGAAAGCATCCTTTATACGCACCCGGCGGTTGGTGAAGCGGCAGTGGTCGCGATGGCCGATGATAAATGGGGTGAAGTGCCCTGTGCATTTGTTGAACTCAAACAAGGCAAGAGAGTTACAGAGGCGGCCTTGATAGAGTTTTGTTCTAATAATATGGCGAGATTCAAAAAGCCAAAAAAAGTGGTTTTTGGCACATTACCAAAAACCGCAACAGGCAAGATTCAAAAAACGGTTTTACGTGAGAAATGTAAGACCTAGGCTCGAACCCCTCACGCAGTAAAGCGTTTGCGGATTCATTGACTCGGCTATATTCAGATAAGCTGAATCTTACGGTCGCAAACCTTGGCGTTGGCAAGTACATCGCTCTGCATTGGAGTTTGATTTTTGGCTTAGTGTTTTGTATCAATTTACGCCACTAAAAATAGAACGGATTGGTTTGCTAGTTATTGCTCTATATCTAGCGGTCTACGCTTTGGTATTGGCTAAGCGTAGACATTTGAGTGTTGGCTATGGTTAAATCGAGCGCTACTCTAAAATCACTCTGTAGAGATTTCTATAGAAACTCTTTAAGTGATACTTTTGGGTCCGATAACATAGCCGGTGTTGGCGAAATTTTTTGCTGAATTAGTTTCTTTGATAACATGAATTCGGCCGGCGAGTTCAAAGCATCTACCGCTATTAGGACACCGCCTTTCAAATAGAATGCGGCAAATTTTCGACTATTAGCATCGCCGCGAGTAACGACTTGATCATGCTCTTGCAGAAGACCTGCGGTTTGCAACTTGACATCGTATTGATCAGACCAAAACCAAGGTAATTGGTCGTAGATCATCTCTTTGCCACAAATTGTTGCGGCTGCGACTTTTGCTTGTTCTACGGCATTAGGCACCGACTCTAAACGAATGCGTCGATCGTATAAAAAATTGTGATGGTTGCTGCAATCGCCAATGGCGTAGATACTGGAATCATCTGTCTGAGTGAACTGGTTAACCATAATGCCGTTATCGCAGCTTAGGCCCGCTTCATCGGCGAGTTCGATGTTGGGCACAACGCCGATACCAACAATTGCGCAATCGAACGGTATTATTTCACCGTCTGCGCTGATGGCTTGTAAACCTGAATCTGTTTGCTCGAATTTTTGCAGTGCAGCATTCAGGCGAATATCGACGCCTTCCTCTTTATGTATTCGTTGATAAAACTCGGATACTTGCGGGCTTGTAACTCGAGCAAGCACTCGATCCATTGCTTCAAAGACGATTACTTTAGACCCTTGCTTAACCGCCGATGCGGCGACTTCAAGGCCGATATAACCAGCCCCGACAATCAAAAGCCTGGAGCCTTCTTTAAGTTGCCTCTTAATGCTATCGACGTCTTGTTTGGTACGCAGGTAATTAATGTTTGCTAAGTCAGCGCCCTGTATTGGCAGTTTTCGGGCGCGCGTACCCGTGGCCAATATAAGGTGTTGATAAGCAAGCTGTTGGCCGCCTTTTAGGCTCAGTGTTTTGTCGTTTCGGTTGATTGACTCAACGCGTATCCCGAGCATCAATGTAACCTTATTTTTTTCATAGAATGAGTTGGGCCGAATCAATAATTTTTCGGCTTCAACATCACCTTTATAATAGCCTTTTGATAAAGGTGGGCGTTGATAAGGTAGGACTGGTTCGTCGCCAATAAGTGTGATGTCGCCCTGCCAGCCGAATTTACGAAGGCTGGAGATTGTTTCGGCCGCCGCGTGGCTGGCACCGACAATTACAACTGAAGTCATTTGAGTAGCCCTAGCGTAAGTGTTTTGCATGAAATGCGATATGTTCACCGATGAATGTGGCAATGAACGAATAAGAGTGATCGTAACCCTCTTGGTATCGAATATTCATAGGGTAGTTAGCTTCTTTACTAGCGTGTTCTAGAAGCTCAGTCTTTAACTGTTGCTCAAGAAAACCATCGGCGCCGCCTTGATCCACCAAGATGGGTAATTGAGATTTCGCCGACAGTACTAGCGAACAGCTGTCGTAGGTCTCCCATGCAGATTTATCGCCGCCGAGATAATTGCCAAGGGCTTTTTCACCCCACGGACAATTTAGTGGAGAAACAATTGGCGCAAACGCGGAGACTGATTTGAATTTTTCGCGGTTATTCAAGGCGATGGTTAGTGCACCATGACCGCCCATTGAATGGCCTGAAATCGCCGCGCGTTGGCCATCGATTGCAAAGTTAGCGTTGATCAATTCAGGCAATTCTTTGACCACGTAGTCGTACATCGAGTAATTGTCAGACCAGGGTGGTTGGGTTGCATTGACATAGAAACCTGCTCCCAAACCGAAGTCCCATGCACCTTCTGCGTCATCTGGTACGCCGTCGCCTCGGGGGCTGGTGTCTGGGCACACAATGGCAATTCCGTGCTCAGCCGCGTATTGCTGTGCGCCTGCTTTAGTTACAAAGTTTTGATCGGTGCAGGTTAGTCCAGAAAGCCAATATAAAACGGGAACCTTGGCGTTCTCAGCTTGTGGTGGCATGTAGACCGAAAAAACCATGTCGCAGTTTAGCGAGCTTGATAGATGCTTGTATTGCGATTGCTGACCGCCGAAAATTTTGCTGCTGCTTAGATGTTCCATTTATACCGTTCGATAGAAGAGGTCAAAGAAGATTAGTTTACCTCGAAGTTTATCAAAATGGCGATGTTGAGGTGACACTAATTACAATCATTGATACTCACTCGCTAAGACTAAACTTTTCATTAACTAGAGCCAATAATATTTGACAGATGGAATTATTTAAATAAGAATGATTATTATTCGCATTAAGGATCATTTATGTCACTGCATCAACTTGTTTACTCAAATTCTCGGCTACTGCCGTCTGATTTCGTTATTCGAACGCAGACAAATCGGTGGGTAACTCCCTATAACTGCGAAATACTGAAAGCGCTACTACTCGAGCAAAACATACACGCGGCCGACCTGCAATTTAATTCGCAGGCTCAGTGCCAAGGTTTTATAAAGCGCCTTTTGCTGCTAGCCGCGCAAGACGAGTGTCGGCATTGCTCTCCATCGCAAATTGCCACCCTTGCGCGCGAACTAATTTACCAAAAACCATAATTTACCAGGAGTTAAAAATGTTAGAAAGAAGGCAAGCTCAAACTCAGGAAAGTGAAGCGTCTTTTGACGACTTAATGGCGAGTCTGTTTGTATTAGTAACCCACCATAGCTTGACTCAATGCGAAGCGTCTTTGGACCCAATAGTCGAACGACTGAATATCTTGTGTCAGCACTCTGAAATTGAACATTATCCAAACCAATTAAAAGTGCTGGCGAAAATGCGACAGCTTTGGCGGACTAAGTTATTCAACGCCGAATACTCAGGCCTTAAGCACTAGTCCAATCGAAAAAGCGGCTTTGCATGTCACAAATAGGAGGGCTACTTCGTCATTAGAGTAAACAACCTTTTACTTATGACTTATGAAAAAAATAATTATTGCCTTTGGCCTCTACTATCTATTGCTTGGAATAATCATTCTGTTGGCGCCGATTTACTTCTACCAAAACACGCCTGGCGTTTCGATGATGGGGCCCTATAACGCACACTTTATTAGAGACGTTTCATTCGCCTTTATTGCCAGTGGGGCGGGCTTATTATTAGGCGCCGTTCAGTCGCTTAAATCGACCATAATTGTAGCTGCCCTGTGGCCGTTTATGCACGCCCTTTTTCATTTTACGATATGGTATAGGCGTGATTTTGTGGTCGATTCAATTACCTTATCAGATTTTTTCGCGGTGGTTATCCCCGGGCTACTGGTGTTGCTATTAGCGACTAGATTTAATGGGGGTCGTCATGTTTAGAGCGATGCTGCACAAAATGATTTCTGGCTTTGAGTCAAAGTACGATTACGATGCCAGCTATATGCATGAAATTAATGATATTTCATCGGCGGCAACGTTTCGATTAATGCTGTTATCGGGTATGACAAACTTTCAGGGGCCTGAGAAATCGATTTGGGGTGGTGCTGCGCTGGCGGCAACATTGCACGGCGACTGTGGCCCATGCGCACAATTGATAATAGATCGCTTGCTCGAACAAGGTTTGGATGCAGATCAATTAGCAGCGTGTATAAGTCAAGACTGGCCGGTTGCTATGGCTACCGGACTCGGGTACCGCTTTGCCAGAGCAACCCTTGATAACGAGAGTGGCCTAGATGCTTTGCGAAGCGAAATACGCGAGAAATATGGGGAAGCGGCGCTGATCGCCGCCAGTTTCGCTACGGTTAGTTACCCAGCGTACCCGCTACTTAAGCGAGCCCTGGGGACGGCAGAATCGTGCCAAAGTCTAAAAATAGGTGAACATCAAGATGTTAAGATAGGCGATAGCGTATGACGCAAAATTACACCGACCGTTTTGAATTAGAAAGGCCAGCTCTGATTTCGATTGCCTATCAAATGTTGGGAGAGAGAGCGGTAGCCCAAGACCTTGTGCAAGACACGTGGGAGATTTGGAATAAAGCCGATAAGGCTAATATTGATTCACCATCGGCGTGGTTGAGGAGGGTCATCAGTCGGTTGGCGATCGATGCATTGAGGTCTGCAAGAGTGAGGCGAGAAATGTACATTGGGCCTTGGTTGCCTGAACCTTTACTTGACCGGCAGCAAAGCGGGCCCGATGACGCCTTTATGTTGGCCAAGGATTGTGAATTAGCGCTGGTGTGGGCGATGGAGCGCCTTACCCCCGAAGAGCGCAGTGCGTTTATTTTGCGCAAGGTATTCGACAGTGATTATTCGGAAATAGCCGATTTGTTAGGCAAAACTGAGCCAGCGTGTAGGCAGCTTGTAAGTCGGGCATCAAAAAGTGTCACTGATACGAAACTAAAGTTTAAGGTTAACCCAGTGGAGACAAGCTTATTGCTTGGTAAATTTGCTAAGGCCTGCGTATCAATGAATCACGACGAAGTGTTATCTCTATTGGCTCCAGATGTGGTTTCTGTTTCGGATGGCGGCGGCCGCGTTCGTGCCGCGTTAAGACCGCTAGTTGGCGCCCAAGAAGTGACTAATGTGCTATTGGCTATTATGCGCAAAGGTCCAACCACCCAGGCCGGCGAACTAGCGATGGTTAATGGTCAGCCAGCCATCATTGTGTCGGGCTCTGGTGGGCAAAATATGGTACTTACCATCGGTATC